>CAIUQV010000109.1 GCA_903901375.1 uncultured Ignavibacteriota bacterium | reverse complement strand
GATATTTTGAGTTTATATGATTTTTTAGAATAACAATAAATTACTTTTCAAATAAGTTTGATTTTAATTAAATATAAGATCACAGAATATTGTTTTATATTTACAGGACTTATCAGGTCAATTCTAATTTATCTATCCAGGAGTTTTCTCTTATATACAGTATATCTTTCGTTCAGATCAGGAGATATTTTAAAGAGAATAATTGAGATACCATAAATTATACTTACTACTGAACTTCTGATTATAATATCAAGAAATACATTATTAATTATGGGAATATTGTCACCAATAACAAATACTACAAAACCAATGAACAAGACTATAATTTGTTTGAAATCAAAAGGCTGCATCCCATATTTGCGGTAAAGGAAAAGCCACTTTAAGAAATTAAAAGAAAAGTACGCAAGGACAAATCCCATAGCGGCACCAATTCCTCCCGATATCGGAATCAGAATATAGTTTGCGACAACACTTACAACAAACAGGACAATATTAAACAACGAATCGAACTTATATTTTGGAGAGTTAACGATTATTTCTGAATTCAGCCCAACCGCAACATCTATTAAAATTCCAAGCCCAATAATCGGAAAGAAAATAAAATTCACAACATATTCTGAATTTTTCAGGAAGTAAAACAGATTGTGCTTATTTATAATAACACCGATGTATATAATCAGTCCGAGTATTAATTGAATCAGCGAGGTTCTTCTGTATATGTCATTAATTTTTTTTAAATCATTATCTCTCCATGCAGTAGCAATAACAGGAACCGATATTCTTGAAAGAGCACGCATTGGGACATATATCATTGAACCCACATAATAATACAAATTATATACACCAACCATTGATAAACCAACCATTGAACCTATCATCAGTACGGGAATCCTTAATCCTGTTTGCATTGCAGCCCCGGAGATTAAAGTAAATCCTCCGTACTTAAGAATTTCTGAAAGTTTGGATTTTTGAAAATACTTTAAAGACATTGTGAATGAATATTCACCTGAAACAATTATCTGAATGAATATTAACATTGCACATACAAAATATATAAGAATGTAATAGATTACAAAAGAATGGAAATCCAGAATTTTGTTAATAAACAAGAATATTCCCGCTGTGGTAAATATTCTTAATGCTACCTCCCTGACAAATGTTGCAAAACTAGTTCTGAATACAGCTCTTGCGGTAGCCTCGAAAATATTGAACATAAGGGAGAACAATGCAAACGGAATTAAAACAAAATAATAATCCACAAACATTGCTGACTTCTGAATATATGCACTTATTATCAAAGGTCTGAATAATAAGTACAAAACTGATGATATTGTAAAGCCGGAAAACGAAATTAAAAACAAGTAAGTTAAAAAACCATTATGATGTTTGTCTTCCGTTTTGTAGTATGGAAAGAACTTTGTTACACTGTTTGCCAGACCTACTGCAGAAACCAAGGCATAGACTTCGGCAACACTAATTAACAATTGCACTAAACCAAACTGTTCGGTCGAAAAGAAATTAGGAAATAAAAGTATTAAATTCACATATCCAAGAGCAACACCGATGTATGAAAAGATTGAGTTTTTGATTGCCTGATTACGAACAATTCCCAAGGTTATTCTCCTTTGGGTTTTAAGTTTGACAGCACTGTCCTGTAGTCGGAGTCGAGCAATGATTCTTTTTTGTGAAAAACAGACAGTGCGCTTGAGATATAGGGTTTTGTCTGTAACTTAAAATTAAAGCCTGATATGTTTTTATCAGTTATTAAGTGAATGTTCTTTCCGTTTGTGACAAGGTTCTTATTAAATTTATTTGCAAGCACAGAAAGTGACTTTTCGGTGTAAAGCGATATATGCTGTCCGTGGTCGGGAGCAAAATACCACCAGTCAGCTGGTTTTGGATTTCCAGGAGGAATTAAATAAGTGCTGAAGAGAATGTTTGAGGAGTATTTTAACATTTCTTCAACTTCTTTCACCGGCTGTGGAAGGTGTTCAAAAACTTCGTAAGCTGTCAGGACTTCATACTTTTCACTTTCGTTAAAAGTAAAATCCTTTGCATATAGGTTTTCGCAATATTTATCCTGCCAGTAGAAGTCGAACCCTTTGTCACGCATCATACGAACGAATACACCGTAACCCGCTCCATAGTCGATAAATTTCTTTGAAGAGTCGAAATATTTTGACAGAACATTAGCAGTAGGACATACAAGTTCGGAATTTCTTTTAAGAAGTCCTATATCACTGTGGTTAATTGCGTCGCTGTATGCTTCATCAAGCCAATATGGCTCTTCGGTCTGAATGAAGCCGCAGTCCGGACATTTATAGTATTTAATTTTATATTTAAATAGTATTTCCGCTTCGGAATAAAATTCTGCAGTATTTTCACATATTTTGCATTGCATTAGCAAAAATACGGAATTTGTGATGAATAAGATAGGAGTTAGAATTTGATACTTGACACATCTTAATGAGGTTCACAGAGAAGACAGAGAATTATTGTATAATTTGGAACGAAGAAATAAGAAATAAATAGCACAACATTTGCACAGATTGCAACTGATTTTCGCAGATAAAGAATTTTTCTGAGATTATAAAAATACTATAGATATTATATTATAATTCCGAGAAGTCCGTCTTTCAGTCTGCCGTCAGATTGTTTATAAAAAGGTACTCCGAGAATTTCATAACCATTAAACTTTATGTCATAACGGAATGTCTTCATAGTGTCGCTTTTTTCAGCTTCGAATGATATAAGAATAAATTCAGCAATTTTCTCTGCATCTTCCCTGCCGAATGCATAACCGGTTAGTTTTGCATTATATTTCTGCGGAGATGCAACCGGATTTTTCTGTGTGAAAGTGTATGCGAGTTCTTTGAGTTTATCAACAGGAGCATAGAACGATGGAATGTAGAACTTTATATCGCCTCCTGAACCGTCGTTGCCGCCAAAGAGATTTTTAAAAAAACCGCCGCTTGATGTACGTTCGAGTATTGTAACGTGTGTATTAAGAATCCAGAAAGGTTTATAAACCATTTCACCTTCGTCGCGGATAGCAGCATTTGCAAAGTTAACTTCGATGGGCTGTAACACTCCATCAATTATCTCAAAACCGCTTCCGCAGTTTGTACAATAAGTAACAAAGTCATTTACTTCTACCATTAAACCGCTTCCGCAGTTTTTACATTTTATTGCTTCAAGTTTAAATTCTGCCATAATTAGTTCCTGTTAAAAATTGCTCCTGCTATAGCACCGATTGCTACAGACATAGCTGCGTTTTTGGTAAATTCTACTGCTTCACTTTTCATATCATCGCTGCTTATTCCTGCAACTGTCTTTTTAACTGCTGCCTGCGTGACGATTCCTGTACCTTCTTCTATTTCGCCGCCATATCTGAATCGTTTATATCCTTTCGTAATAAACAATATTCCGATAATGAAAGCAATTATGTATACGGCAAAAGCAAATTTAGTGGAATTATTACTGCCTGCCATAGCAAATGCGCCGAAGAAAGTTGTAAGAAACATTCCAGCTCCGGTACCAAGTATTCCGATAACAGCTCTGTAAAGATTATTCCCGGGTGCTTTGCCGTAACAGATTGTTCCGTCTTCACCGTCTACAACAACCTGATAAGTACGGTTTGCAAATGTATATCTGATAACCCACAGCGGATAATAAACAATGGAAATTTGTTTTCTGACGAGGTCAGTATGTTCAAAAGTAATCCTGTCAACAGCTGCAGCTGCTCTTGCGTCTGCGGCAAACTGTTCGAGAGCAAATTCAAATGCTTCCTTTTCGGAGGAGACAACATTAAAAAGCATACCGTCCCTCTGAAGAACTTCCATATCTACGGGACGAATTTCATCACCGGTAAGATTAACCTGTTTTACACCAAGCTCAGAAACATCACAGGCAGAATATGTCCTGTCGTAATTTTTCATAACTTTCTTTTCAACATCGACGTAATAAGTTTCAGTTCTGCCGTTTGATGTACGGGTTCTTTTTTCCTGCCCGAATATCCAACCGACAACATCTGCCGTAACGCGCCAGTATGGAATATAAGTAAGGAATGCTTCGGTAACTTTTGAGTTAGTCCTAAGGCCTTTTGCCTTAGCAAGTCCGCTCCCCAACCAGTTAAATGCTTTGTTTATGGCATCTTCGCGTTTTAATTTTTTCGGAACGTAGAAACGCATTGAACTTCCGAGTCCTTTTGCGACAAGAAGTGTTCCGCAAAATTTACAGTTAAGTGACCTGATACCTTCGGAGATATCCAGTTCGCCACTGCAGGAAGGACAGGTTATACCTTTTATTATTTTATCCTTCTTTAATTTGATTGCCTGTTGTGTGACTGTTTCTTCCATATTCTATACTTTCTTTGCAACAAAATATGCAATAATAATTAAAGGAACTGATGCAGCGCCATATCCAAATACCTTAATAACTTCTCCTGTTACCAGCGGGCTTTTAAACAGTGAAAATGAAATTATAAACGACAGTATGCTTACGATTAAGAATGTAACAATACTTAAACCTGCCAGCATTCTGAAAGGCACTTCGCTTTTTGTAGGCCAGATGTTAGCATAGACCATGCCCGATGATGCTTCTACCATTGCCGTATACTGTTTTCCCAGATATGTATAATAGAACTGATAGAATGGTATGTGCACAAGACTGGATTCGGCAATAGTCTCTGCAGTTACTCCTGTTTGTTCAAGCCAGCTCTTAGCGGAATCGAAAAGTACATCGGGAGCAACAAACTGCTTCTCATCAAAGTCTTTCCTGTTGTAACTTTTCATACTTCCTGCAGGGATTTTAATGTTTTTAATTTCCGAAACAGAAGTGGAAGTAGCCGGCTGAAGATAAATTACATCTCCGTGAGAGGCATCTGATTTAAAATACCAAAGCGGAAAGTAATAAAAGTACTTCGCGGAAATAACTGCATTCTTATCGAGGTCTTTCACGTGAAAATTACCCGCCATCCATCTTCTGAGGTTTCCTTCAGCCTGTTGTTCGTTAAAGTTTGATGCTATAACAAAGTGATTTACAACCTTGCTCTTGTCAAAGTAAATAGCAGAACCGCAGAAATTACATTCAAGAAACTTTCCGTCTGCCGGAATATCATTTTCACCCGCACACTGCGGACAAACTATTTTAGACTGTGTTAATGGTTCCATCTTTAGTTTTGAGATTTAAAACAACTTTACATTTTAGCAAGCAGTTCTTTCTTCTTTGTGTCAAATTCTTCCTGTGTTATTAAACCCATTTCTTTCATTTTTCCCAGTTTTTCTATAGCTGACATAATTTCATCCATTGTCATTTTTGGGGCTGCTTGCTGCTGGTTATTCTGCTGATTAACGCCCTGCGTCAT
>CAIUQV010000108.1 GCA_903901375.1 uncultured Ignavibacteriota bacterium | reverse complement strand
AACCTTGGAAAGCAGGAAAGCGGCAAGCAGGATTCGGCTGTATGGAAATTTGATAAACTGCCGGGTGATTATTTTGAAATAACATATGCACCAAGAGTGAGTTCGTTTGCACATTTTCTGATTAAGGCAGAGCCGTTTGGACTTTCATCTGCTGCAGGATTATTGTTGTGGATTATACATTTGGTTCTGACCTGGAGATTCAGGAGAAAAAATCCCGATAAAAGATTTTCCTGGGTTATGATTCTCGGGAGTTTTATAGTACCTGCTATTATCTTGTTCTTATACGTATATTCGTTCAGCATAATAGACGATGTAATAGGTTTACAAGCAAGCAGGTATCACGGGTATAACTTTTTAGTTGTTTTTATTTATCCTGTTTTAATGCCTGCATATCTGATTGTCATGTGGGCAGCAGACTGGTTTTACAGGAAGAAGTTTAAGAATAAGAACAGAATATAGAGGTATTTAAATCAAAAATTATAAAGGAATTCAGATATTGCATAGCTTTTGAATAAGAAAAAGCAAATCAGCCTTTTTGATTGGTTTTGAGATGTAATCGTCACAACCTGATTTAAGTGCTTTTTCCCTGTCGCCTTCAAGTCCAAAAGCAGTCTGAGCAATAATTTTTACATCTTTATTGAAATCGCGTATCCTGCGGGAAGCTTCATGACCATTGATATCGGGCAATCTTATATCCATCAGGATTAAGTCAATATCCGGATTATTCCTTGTAAGCTCAATAGCCTCTTTACCTGAACGTGCATAATAAATTTTATTGCTTAAATTTTTTATTAAGACAGTAAGGTAAATTTCTGATGCAGAATCATCTTCTACAATCAAAATGTTCGGTTTAATCCGAGACTGTTTAAAATCATTTGCAAAAACATCAACCGCAGCGTTTTTGATTTCCGGAACATCTGAATGATACGGAAGAACAAAGAAGAAAGCCGAGCCTTTACCGACTTCGCTTTCAACCCAGATTTTTCCTTTAAGCATATCTACGTATGATTTAGCGATAGAAAGACCAAGCCCAAATCCTTCTCTTGCCTGAACATCAAGAATATCTGCCTGTATAAACCTTTCAAATATGGCAATGCGTCTGTCAGAGGGAATTCCAATACCAGTATCTTTAACGAAGAATTTTACGCAAATAGAAAAGTCTTTTGAGTCTGAAGATTCAATTTTGTATCCGAATTCTACAGAGCCCTTGTCTGTATACTTTATAGCATTCTTTACAAGGTTTGAAAGTACTGCAATAAGTTTTTCATCGTCAGTTTTGAAAACTGCTTTATCGTCAGGTAAACCATTTACGAATGACAATTTCAGATTTTTAGCAAGAGCGTCAGGTTTTAAAATATTAAAAACGTATGATGTAATTTCATTTATGTTGATAACCTTGATGTTAACATCCATAAGACCCGATTCAATTTTTGATATATCAATAATGTTATTGATAAGGTTTAGCAAACGAGTGCCGCTTTTATTGATGATATCAATGTATTCCTTTTGCTGTTCATTTGTAACATCCGGTTCACCGAGCAGAGAAGAAAAGCCAAGAATTCCGTTCATTGGGGTTCGTATTTCATGACTCATATTAGCAAGAAAAGCAGATTTCAGTCTGTCACTTTCCTCAGCTTTCTGTTTTGCAATAAGAAGCTGAGAACTTTCCGATTTTAGCAGTGTTTGCAGTGTTTTTTCTTTTAAGAAAGTTTCGTTTAACTGATTAAGCAAAAAAGAAATTGAAATAACAACAAGAACATTGAAAGCAGCCATATTAACGCTGACTCCAAGCCAGCTTTCGACAGAAAAATCCTGAAAGAACTTTATATCAGACGAATTGAAAGGTAAAACAGCCGTCATCACGAAGAAAATAAAAGTATTTACAGCTACAGTTATCAAGCCGGCTCTTTTACCCTGATACAGTGTGATTAAGACTGAGCAGCTAAGAAGAATTACTATAGCGGGTCCTCTTGTACCAAGATATATGTAAAGAATAACGGCAATAATATAAAAGTTAACAGAATACAAAATCTTCTTTGTATTTATGCTTTGATTTTTAAGGAAGAAGAGAAATATTACAAGGATGAAAGCAAACGCATCATAAGTTCCGATTATAATCTGTTTTGATGCAATGGAAGCAATTATCCCTGCAGCACTCATTAAGAAACCTATAGGCAGAGAAATCAGAAGGATTGAAATAAATAATTTATCCCTTAAATATGGTAAACCGACATCCTTATTTACATCTGACGGGGAGAAATTTTCGAGATAATACTGAACGTATTTATTCCATAGTTTCATTTAAAAAATCTAACATTTGGTTCATACAAATATAACAATATCTGAGCTTTAAAATAATATAATTACCTTTCAATACTATATATAAAACCCAGTTAAAGAGCTTAAAGAAAATTATTCATAAGATGAATGATAATAATTCGAAACGAGCGATAAAAGTAAAATATTTGCTTTAGTTTTTATGTGTAAATTTTATGATGAATTGTATAATTTTGGGAAGGACAAATAAAATAATTTTAAACATCATACATAAACTGCGGGCAGCAGAATGAAGAAAATACTAAGTTATAGAAAACACTTCATATTTGTGTTACTGATAATTCTTATTGTACCTTACATAATAAGTCCCGTTTATGATTT
>CAIUQV010000107.1 GCA_903901375.1 uncultured Ignavibacteriota bacterium | reverse complement strand
TAAACATAAAAAATGAAAACCCAAAAATATTTTATATAAAATACCTCTCAAAAAAAGTTTTTCCAGAAGAAGCCTAATAATTACTTTGAGCCTCAATCTATTTTTTATTAACTAAAATTTTAAAAATTATGAAAAAGATTGTTTTCCTCATCGCAATTCTCTTTACCCTGGTATCATTCTCTTTTCCGAGTAAAGCAGGCTCAAGCACTAGTTTCAATTCATATATTACTTCGCTTACAGAGGTAATATATATTGAATATGTAGAAATTGGTGATCAATGGTTTAAAATAACTTATTACAGCGACGGCAGTATACAGATACAAGCTGTAGCAACAAACGAACCTTGATTATGAATTATTATCCTCTGAGATTTTTAATTAAATCTCAGAGGATGTTTATTAAGAACGAATAATTTATTAATATAAAAATTTTAAATAATGCAAATAATCTTAATATACGAGGTTAATGAAAGACAAGAAGAGGTAAAAGAGCTACTTTTACAAAGAGGGTATCTTGATAAAATTACAGGTAAAGATGCTAATTCATATTTACCAAGCGCGACCCTCTACAAAGAGTTCAATGAAAAAGGAGACTCACCAATTGATTCTTTAAATGATATAATGGAAATATCTGAGAAATATAATTTGACGTTGGAAAGAGCGATTGCATTTGAAATAAATGACTGGTGCGGAATTG
Organism: uncultured Ignavibacteriota bacterium; assembly: GCA_903901375.1. Lineage (GTDB taxonomy): Bacteria > Bacteroidota > Ignavibacteria > Tepidaquicellales > Tepidaquicellaceae > CAIKZJ01. The sequence continues at coordinate 6,307 of CAIUQV010000107.1, read as the reverse complement.
TAGGTACCTCCCACAATAATTTTAAAGGGGTTTAAAATGGCAAATAAATCAAATATTGTAAAAGGAAAGCAGCCCTGGTATCATATATTTAATACACCGATTATCAGTTCAATCGTTGGAAGTTTAATTGTATTAGGGTTGACTGTACTAATAGCATATTTTGATATCAGAGGAGATATAAAATATGTCAGAGCAAACATAGATTCTCTTATTTGCCAAAGCAAACATTATAATAGCCAAATTAAAGAGTTAACAGAAAATTATATTATAAAAGAAGATGGTACAGAGTTAGAGGTGGGGGTCAGTTCGGAATTAGATCAAAATACAGTTTCCGTATTTAAAGGAAATAAATCCGGATTAAAATTCAGTGATGCGATAAAACTGACAAACACGGTTCACATGCTTAACCCATCTGTAAAACTTATTGTTGGTCACGAAAGAGACAAGAAAGACAGCGACAGTCAAGCAGATATATTTATCAGCAAAGAAGCAGCAGAGCAATTGGGAGTAAAAAATTACAAAAAAACCGGAATATTCAAAGTGTTACTAAAAAAATTACTAAAAGAGCAAAACAGTTAGATAATTTAGATTGCGTTTGAAGCAATAAACCCAAATGCAGAACAGATGCGGTTGTTTTTTAAAGATAATATAATGAGTTCTTTGATAATGCGTTGGTTATTATTCTAGTCAGTGGATAAAAGGGGTCCCGTTTTGTTTCTCTGCGAGAGATAACTCTGAAAACTGGAATTGTCGGGATGGTGTAGGATATAAGCGATAATTTTTAATAAGAAATGGAAACGATAAAAATTAAATATGCTGTGCTTCACAGGTGCGGATCTTCTAAAGAGAAGGAGAGAGGCGGATACTTAACATAGAATTGAGAAAACCGACCACAACGGCGGATTTTCAAATAAATCGGTTTTGGTTTGTGGCTATTTTTCCCACGGATAAATCCGTGGGCTGGATTTAAGAGTGAGGCAGGAGATAGATGAGCAAGGAGGTGTTTTTAACAAGCTGGAAGCTTGTTTTACCCTAAGAGAATAAAATGTTGTAGTGGGAGTTTCATGTTCAACCCCTGCGGGGTTGTAAAGCGAGACGCTTTGCGGGTTGGAGCGTGTGGTGGTCTTTTCCCCCGGTTGCACCGGGGAATCGAACAGACGGTTAATTGGTTGCGGGTAAAATAATAGCAAAAAATAACAAACCCACCCCGTCTTCGTCCAAAGAACGGACGAATCCACCCCTCTCCGCCGCGGCGGATGCAAAGAACGCACAGGGGAATCTTTTATGTTGGTTCCGTTTGAAGAAAATTACAACCCACCCCGTCTTCGTCCAAAAAACGGACGAATCCACCCCTCCGAGGAGGGGAATCTCTTGCAAAGATGAAGAACTTTGGAACGAAAGCAGACCCACCCCGTCTTCGTCCAAAGAACGGTCGAATCCACCCCTCTCCGCCGCGGCGGATGCAAAGAACGCACAGGGGAATCCTTTAAATTGGTTCCGACAGGAATGTCGGAACTACGAAGCGGAGGAAAGATAATCTATTTGCAATAATACCCTATATTTGCTATTGACAATTAATTCTATTATTAATAATTTGCTATTAACAATTATTAAACAGCGTAAGCATTAATATCGGTTTTAATTGATTTTAATGTATGATATTGACATTGCAAATAAATCTTTATAATTTGCTAATAACAATATTTGTTAATATAACATTTTTTATGTCAGACAGAATCGTAGATTTAATACTATCATTAAAAAGCAGATGCCTTGAGAAGGAAGAATCGATAAGGCTTGAGTTCGGGTTATCTCCCGCAGAATACAGGGGGATCCTCGCGATGCAGCCTAATGAACCGTGTAACTGCAATGCTCTATCAAATAATATGGGACTTTCCGTTTCAAGAGGAAGCCGTGTAGTAGAAAAGTTAATTAAGAATAAATACTTAGAGCAGGAAGTTTCGAAAGCAGACAGACGGAATATTATTCTGAAACTTGCTCCGAGAGGTTTGAGAGTACGCAAAAAAATTGAAGCAATGCTAAGTGAATGCGAACAAACGATAGAAAGTAAACTTACAGATTCTGAAATTAAGAACACAATCAAGATTTTCCATAAACTGGAAGACTGTTTGTAGATTAGTATTCACCACAGAGCACACAGAGGACACAGAGAAGAGTAGCACGCAGATAAAAGACGATTAAGGCTGATTAACACTGACTGAGAAAATATTTAAAATGTTGCACCACAGAGAACACAAAGAAGACACAGAGAGCACAGAGAAAAGAATTTTAGGCAGAAAGACAAGAAGAGATTTAGAACAATTATTCCGTAAGGTGGAAGTAAAGAATGCACAATGATGAATAGTGGGTTGTGCGTTCCCAAGCTGGAGCTTGGGAACGAGAAGAGAAGTTAGAGATTTCTGGGTTACCAGATTATAGAATATTAACAAATTATTTTTCCCCCTCAAAGGGACAGAACCTTTGATTTTAAGATATGGACGTTTCAAGACGAAAGTTTTTAAAGATTAGCGGAGCCTCGCTCGGACTTGTAGCTGCAAGTTCAACTATAGGCGGCTTCGTAAAGAAATCCAATGCCTTCTTCGAAAATAAATCAGAAGATTCCAAGGGCGTTAAAAAAATCCCAACATACTGCGACATTTGCTTCTGGAAATGCGGTGCGATTGCATACGTACGTGACGGCAAACTGTGGAAGATAGAAGGCAATCCCGATGACCCGCTCAGCAAGGGAAGACTTTGTCCGAGAGGTACAGGCGGAATCGGTGCACATTATGACAAGGACAGATTAAAATCACCTCTGATAAGAAAGAATAACCGCGGAGAAGAGGAATGGGTAGCCGTTACGTGGGATGAAGCACTTGCATACATTGCCGATAAGATGCAAAAGATTAAGACAAGTTACGGACCTGAGTCGATGGCATTTTTCAGTCACGGCATCGGCGGTAATTTTCTCAAGCATATGATTAAGGCGTACGGTTCGGCAAACATTGCTGCGCCATCGTTTGCACAGTGCAGAGGCCCGAGAGACGTTGGATTCAGAATGACATTCGGCGAAGACATTGGTTCGCCTGAAAGAACTGATATTGAGAATGCAAAGTGTCTTGTTCTTATAGGTTCGCATCTCGGTGAGAATATGCATAACACACAGGTACAGGAATTTGCAAAAATGAACGGTGACGGCGGAGTGATAATTGTTGCTGACCCGAGATATTCGGTAGCGGCAAGCAAGGCAAAGCATTATCTGCCTGTGAAACCCGGGACTGACATTGCATTAGTTAATGCATGGATGAACGTTATAGTGAATGAAAATCTTTACGATAAAGAATACGTAGAAAAATACGGATTTGGATTTGAACAGTTTAAAGCAGAGATACAGAAGTACACACCTGAATGGGCTTATACGGAAACAGGCGTTTCACCAGAACTGATAAGGGATTCTGCAAGAGAGATGGCGAAGTATAAACCTGCAACGTTGATTCATCCCGGAAGGCATACAACGTGGTACGGAGACGATGCACAAAGAAGCAGGGCAATCGCACTGCTGAATGCACTGATGGGAAGCTGGGGAAGGAAGGGCGGTTTCTTTTATCCTGTAAGTATGGATGTGCCTGCGTATCCTTATCCGGAATATCCGCATTCCGATAAACCTAAAGTTGACAATCCTGACAAGAAATATCCTTTCGCACACGAGACATTAACAACAGGAATAAGAGAAGCTACGATTACGGGCAAGCCGTATCCCGTGAAGGGCTGGCTTGTTTATGGTACGAACCTTATGCAGGCATTACCGAACAGGGATGAGACTATTAAAGCAATACAGAACCTTGATTTGATGGTAGTTGTGGATGTGATACCGAGTGAGATTGCAGGATGGGCTGATGTGGTATTGCCTGAACCTGTTTATCTTGAGAGATACGATGATATGAACGTTGAGTTCTTCAAAGAACCATTTGTGGCGATAAGACAGCCTGTGGTTGAACCGCCAAATGAACAGAAGCCAAACTGGTGGATTGCAAAGAAACTTGCGGAGAAACTCGGACTGGGAAATTACTTCCCGTGGAACGACATAGAAGATTACTATAAAACAAGACTAACAGCAGCAGGGCTGAGTTTTGATGAACTGAAGAAGAAAGGTATAATAAAAGGAAAGAAACAGCCGATATATTTCGACGAAGGCGTTCCTGATAAATTCCAGACTCCGTCGGGAAAGATTGAATTCTATTCGTTACAGTTACAGGAAAAAGGATTTGACCCTGTTCCGAAGTACAACAAACAAAAAGAACCTCCTGCGGGGACGTTCAGATTACTCTTCGGACGTGCACCCGTGCATACTTTCAGCAAGACGCAGAATAATCCTATACTGAATGATATGATGAGCGAGAACGAGATTTGGGTGAACACTGATGTTGCGAAAAGATACGGACTGAAGTCCGGTGATTACGTAAAGCTGAAAAACCAGGATGGCGTTGTGAGCAATAAGATAAAAGTGAAAGCGACGGAAAGAATAAGAACCGATTGCGTTTATATGGTTCACGGGTTCGGACATAATGCAAAAAAACAGACGCTTGCATATGGCAAAGGAGCGAGTGATGCGGGATTGATAACAAAATATGCAGTGGATCCTTTGATGGGCGGGAATGGGATGAGTGTGAACTTTGTGAGTTTAGAGAGTATTGAATAAGGTTCACAGAGACCACAGAGATGACACGGAGACCACAGAGAAAAGATTAAAGATTATTCACCACAGAGCACACGAGAGAGCACAGAGAAGAGAATTATTTGAAAAACGATTTGCAAACAAATTAGGCAGAAAGATAAGAGCAATTATGAATTCAGAATTATGAATGATGAATTGAAAGATTTTTGACACGAATTGACACGAATTTACACCGATAAACAAATTTATTATTATAAAATTTTATAGATAACAGATTATGGCAAGATTCGGAATGGTGATTGACACTAAGAAATGCGTTGGGTGCATGGATTGTGTAGTAGCCTGCAAGACCGAGAACGATGTACCTGAGGGTTTAAACAGGGACTGGATAGTTCAGGATGTACATGGTACTTACCCGACTTTGAACATGCAGATAAGGACGGAGAGGTGCAACCACTGTGATAATCCGCCGTGTGTATACTGCTGTCCCTGCGGTGCAAGCCACGTACACGAGCTTGGCGGTGTTGTGCTTGTTCATCACGATAAATGCAGCGGTTGCAAGGCCTGTATGGCAGCGTGTCCTTACGATGCGAGGTTTATACATCCCGACGGCTATGCTGACAAGTGTACATTCTGCATTCACAGAGTTGAAAACGGAATGGATCCCGCGTGTGTTTCCGTTTGTCCTACGCACTGCATGCACTTTGGCGACTTAGAAGACCCGAACAGCGAGCTTAACAAGCTTCTGAATTCAAGAAAGCACAGAGCACTAATACCTGAAGCAGGCACAAAACCACAAATATTTTATCTGGATTAGGAGAGAATTATGAATGAAATTACAAATACAAGAAATAATCATTTAATAGATCCAACGCTTAGTATCTGGGGATGGGAAATTTCTGTTTACCTATTCCTTGGTGGACTTGTAGCGGGAATGATGATAATAGCGGGATACTTTTTATTCAAGGAAAAGCAAAAAGAGTTTACAACATCAAGCACTATAGTACCGCTGCTTGGAATTATACTCCTGAGCGTTGGAATGTTTGCCTTGTTCTTAGACCTTGAACATAAACTTTACACGTGGAGAATGTACATGACATTTCAGCCGACATCACCAATGTCGTGGGGTGCTTGGATTCTGGTTTTAGTTTATCCTTCGCTTTTTGCAATGATGCTTATTAAAGTGCCACACTTCATACCCCAAAGATTATATTTTCTATTTAAATGGTCAGAGTACATTAACGGAAACAAGAAATTGTTAAGGGCAATCGGCATTACGAATATGGCAGTTGGCGCAGGATTAGGAATATACACAGGGATACTTTTAAGTTCATACGGTGCGAGACCTTTGTGGAACAGCGCTATTCTCGGAGTGTTGTTTTTAGTATCAGGGCTTTCGACTGCTTCAGCATTAATTCATATGATTGCAAAGGATGAAGAAGAAAGCGGAGTACTGGCAAGAGCAGACAATTTATTCATATTGTTTGAACTGGTAATACTCGGGTTGTTTATAATTAACCTTTTAAGTTCGACTCAGGCACACATTAACGCTGTGAAGGTTATATTAAACGGTCCTTATGCCGCAGGGTTTTGGGTATTCGTTGTGGGGCTTGGACTTGTGATTCCTTTACT
>CAIUQV010000106.1 GCA_903901375.1 uncultured Ignavibacteriota bacterium | reverse complement strand
TTCCTGAAACAATAAAACTACCGTTGTACTGTTACTGAATAGCACTATTGTTTTATCATGAAAATCTATTTTTCTTAATGCCTTCCTTACAGTTTTCCTGCTGACATTATCATTTGCCTTTTTGAAGTCTGTAAGGAATTTCAGATATTTGCTTTTACTGCCGGTATTCTTATCCGAGATTATTATCAAAAAAGAATTTACAAAATCTCTCATCAATACCATGTTCTCTGTATCACTGTTCTTGAAGTCGTTCAGGTTTCTTCTTAAATTATTATTGAGCATTGTAATATCTTCTTCTGAATCTTTCACGTAATTTAAAATGGCATTATGAAGCTTTGATGTCATAGTTAATGAACCTGATTGCCTGTCATTTTTGATTTCTTCTATATTCTTTTCAAACAGCATTTGTTCGTCAGACATTATTGGTAATTCGCTGTCCCTGATTTTAAGATTCTCTATTAAAAATTTATACACAGTTTTCTCTATTTCCTTGTTATCGCTCTTTCTGTTACCTGCTACATTTAAAGTTCTGATATCGTTTGCTACTATCCATTCTGCAAATTCATTTGTACTGGGATTTAATAAAACCGGTTTGCCATATTCTTTTGCAATTCTCTGCGTAAGCAGTGTGCCAATGCCGGTTATGTTTCCGTCTACATCAGTTTTGCTGAAAATAACTGTTCCGTCTGAATGTAGTACATTTAACTCGGTTCTTTCTCTGTAATCAGCAGATGTAGTTGGCTTGAGGTTGAACATTTTCAATGACCTGTAAGGTCCTTTTTCCGTAAGATATCCTTTTGGGCAAAATCCTCCGGTTATTATTCCCGTTTTCTTTGCTGCCTTAAGACCTGCTATGTCTGCTCCGGTTTGTCCGCCGGATATTATCTTTTTAATGAATAATTCCATACACAAATATAAACATTGGTATAGAACAATCCAATTTACTTTTATTCATTATGGAATAACTTTCCCGCTTATCTTCGATGTCAGTACAGGCTTAAAACGAATGTAAATTATTTTCATTTGCAGCATAAAACTTGTTGACTATTAAAGTTATAATGTTATATTTGTTGAAATTTATTTTTGTAATTATAGATATTTTTTGAAGTTAGCAGTTACATACAACGTTAAAAATGAGGACTCCGGAAACGCAGACCAGGCAAGCGTTTCTACGAATGCGGCAAAGTACATAAACCGTAATCTTGTCGAGAACTATCCTGAGCGTTTAGACGATACTTATGCCGAATGGGATTCGATGGAAACTATCGATGCAATTAAATCTGCTTTCGAATCCGCAGGACATTCTGTTGAATTAGTTGAAGGGGATGAACATGCATACGAAAAGCTGAAAAATATTAAACCCGAGTTTGTTTTTAATGTTGCTGAAGGATTTAACGGCGCTTCAAGAGAATCACAGATACCTTCTATGCTTGAGATGCTGGGTATTCCTTTCACAGGCAGCGACTCTGTTACAATTGGTATTTGTCACGATAAATCAAGATGCAAAGAAATTTTATCTTATTATAACATTCCTAATTCAAAGTTCTTCATAACAGACTCACCTGTTAAGAACGA
>CAIUQV010000105.1 GCA_903901375.1 uncultured Ignavibacteriota bacterium | reverse complement strand
ATCATATAATCAGGTAAAATATCTAAGACAAACAATTGAATCAGTTATTTTTCAGACTTACAAGAACTATGAGTATATTATTGTCGATGCAGGTTCAACTGATGGTAGCAGAGACATTATTTTAGAATACAAAGATTATTTTAAAAAAATAATATTTGAAGAAGATAATGGACCAGCAGATGGATTAAATAAAGGATTTAGCTTTGCCAAAGGGGATGTTTTTTGCTATTTGAATTCAGATGATTTATTGTTCCGGAATGCTTTTGAATTAGTTAGTTATTACTTTAGAAATTATAATACAGATATAGTATGTGGTAATGGATACCAAATAGATGAAAATAACTTTATCAACAAACCAATAATAACTGATAAGTTATCTTTTATAAAATTACTGTATAATTCTGTTACTTTTACACAACCATCATTATTTTTCAAATCGACTGCATTTTATGAGGTTAATCACTTTAATTCAAATAATTATACTTGCTGGGACTATGAAATATTAGTTGAAATGCTTTATAGAAAATTCAAAATTGTTAATATTTCTGAATTCATTTCATATTTTAGAATACATAATACTTCTATTAGCGGTACAGGAAAGTTAAATGAAAAGTATTTGGGTGATATGAAAAGAATCTATAAAAAATATACAGATAATGAGATAGGATATATTTATAATTTATACAGGTTTTTCTTTAGAATTCTTAAAATTATTTCTAAGCCAGATAAAATTAGATTATTGTTTAATAATGATGCCGTTAACACTAAGGTAAATTTATATACTCTATGAAAATTGATTGTTTTATGAATATGCCATCCCACTATCAAGCCGATTTTTACAGGGAGTTAGCAAATTTATGTGATTTAAATGTATGGTTTGAAAACAATATTAATGATGACAGAGTTCATTTAGGATGGGCAGATGATAAGAGTGGTTTTTCTAATGAAACAATAATGAATTGGAAAAAGAGCTTTTTTAATAATGACACAATTTACTTTACAAACGGAATACCTGGCAGCATAAGAAATTTATATAACAGCCTGAAAAGTAAAAATAATCTATTAGCTCAAGCTGAAATGCCTTATTTTGAAAACCATAGAATCAGAAGTAAAATCGGAAATAATTTATACTCATCGTTAATGAATAAAAATAATATTCCTTTTCTTGGAATTGGAAAAGAAGTTAGAATGCACATGCAGAGTTTAGGATTAAAACAAAAACTAATATTCCCGTATGCATATTTTTGCAGTAAGAGTATTCAATCTAAACCTGATTTTCATAATCCAATAATTTTTGTCGGCCAATTAATAAAAAGGAAAAGAGTCGATTTACTTTTGGAGGCATTTTCCAAAACAAGAACTGCACTTGAAAAAGGATTAATTATTATAGGTGATGGACCGCTAAAGGACTCTCTAAAGAAATATTCAAAAAAATTGGGAATTGAGAATTCAGTTATTTTTAAAGGTACACTTAATAACAAACTAATTTTGAATGAAATATCAAAATCATCCTGTCTTGTATTACCAAGTGATCACGATGGCTGGGGTGTTGTAGCAAATGAGTCTATAAACTGTGATGTACCAGTAGTAATATCGGATAAATGCGGAGCATCTGAAATAGTATCGCAAGGTTGTGGTTTGATATTTCAAGCCGGGTCGGTTGACTCATTAATCATGAATCTCGGCGAAATCTTCAGTACAAAAGAATACTGGGAGCAAAAGTCTTATAAATGCAGTTCTGTTTCTGAGTCTATTTCTCCGAAGACGGGTGCCAAATATTTCATTCAAATAGTTGAATTTATGAAGTCTAATTTTAATTCTAATTCAAATAGACCAGCAGTTCCATGGCTAAAGGTATAAAGTGAGACCAAAAAGAGTCTTAATTATAGGAAATATCTATCCTTCAATAAGTGGCGTTTCAATAGCGGGAGAAATGCTTTATGAAGGATTAAAAGATAATAAGAATTATGCTGTTAAACTAATCAATACATCATTTAACAGAGAAACAAAGACAATTGAAAAGTTTTCAGTTTCAAAAATATTTAAATTCGTTTTTTATGTTTTTAGGCTGATGTTAACATTAGTTTTCACAAGAATTGACTTTATTATAATTATGCATTCATTTAACTGGATTGCTTTTTTGAAAGATTCTATATTCATTAAAATAGGTCTATTGTTTAATTCCAAAATAATTTTATATGCACACGGAATTGGATTTGAAAAATTATTCTATAATAATTTATCTGTTCGTAGAAAAAAATATGTTGATAATTTAATGTGCCGAATATATAAGGTGGTTGTAGTTGCAGATGTTATGAAGTGCGAGT
>CAIUQV010000104.1 GCA_903901375.1 uncultured Ignavibacteriota bacterium | reverse complement strand
CTGTGAAATGAGATTTCCTCTGCCTGATTTAATTTTCTTCATAGATGAAGTCAGGCTTTCTTTGGCGTTGTCAAATTTCCTTTCTACTTCAATTAAATCATTATACATCCCCACAAATTTTTCATAAAGTAAAGTGCTTTGTTTTGCTATTTCCAGCACATTCCGCGTTCTGTATTCCTGTTTCCAGATGTTAGCAATTGTTCGCAGTGTTGCAAGTAGTGTAGACGGACTTACTATTACAATATTATTCTCAAATGCATCATTCCAGATATTAATATCGCTTTGAGCTGTTACTGAAAGTGCCGGTTCGATAGGCATAAACATAATAACAAAATCAAGACTTTCCAAATTGTATAAATCCTGGTATCTTTTTAAACTCAGTCCTTTTACGTGATTCCTTACTGAATTAATGTGCGAGATTAAAGCCTGCTTCCTTTCGTCTTCTGTTTCAGCAGAACAGAAAGCTTCATAATCTTTAAGTGAAACTTTTGAATCGATTATTATATTTCTGTTGTCAGGAAGTTTTATTATCACATCCGGCTGGTATCTTTTACCGTCACTTCCTGTAATACTTTCCTGCACAGTAAATTCCCTGTCCTTTACCAGACCAGTTTTTTCAAGAATACTTTCAAGAATAAATTCTCCCCAGTTTCCCTGAGTTTTACTTTCTCCTTTTAATGCTCTTGTCAGGTTGTTGGCTTCGTCTGAAACCTTCCGGTTTAAATCCTGAAGTGTTTTTATCTGGTTAAGCAGTGTAGCTCTGTCTCTAAGGTCTTCAGTATAAACTTTATCCACTTTTTCTTCAAATCCTTTAATTCTGTCGCTTAAAGGTTTTAAAATCTGATCAATGTTTGTTTTATTCTGTTCAGTAAATTTAATACTCTTTTCCTCAAGAATTCTGTTAGCAAGATTCTCAAATTCAGCTTTAAATCTATTCTCAAGTATTTCAAACTGTTCTTTCTGCTCTTTTAATCTTATTTCAAGGTTCTTATTCTCCGTGATTTCTTTTGATAATTCTGAATTCAGCAAATATCTACTATCTCTTTCGGATTTAAGCTGCTCATCGGATTCAATTATTCCTGCTCGCAGCAATTCAATTTCTTTCTTAAAGGATGCAATATCATTTTGCGCTTTAAAGAAATTATCCTGTTGAATCATACCTGACTTTGAATGAAATATTTTTGAAGCAATAAAGCCTATAAATACACCTATAGTGATACCCAGTATACCGGAAAGTATATCCATTCTGTAAATAATTAAATTACTTCAATATAATTAAAAGCTAACTTTAAATATAATTATTTTCTTTTATCTCTTGTCGCTTAATAAAATATACGTTGATTTTTTTAAGTTGAAAGCATATTTTTCAAAAATGAAACAGGTGAAATCATTCCCCGATTTATAAATGGTATTCGCCTCATAAATCTCCATTAAAATATGAATTTGTATGAAGAAATCTGAAATGGGAAAAAATGATTCTGACAAGTTCCTCAGGGAATCTTATTTGTCTGCTATTATTGAAAATCAACCGGGATTAATATGGCTTAAAGATATAAACGGAAAAGTTCTTACCGTAAATAATGAATTCGTAAAAGCATGTAATTTAAATTCAATACAAGATGCTGTAGGGAAAACAGATTCTGAATTATGGGAAAAGGAAATTGCAGAAAAGTTTTCAGCAGACGATAAAAAAGTTATTGAAACACGTAAACCCTTGATTATAGAAGAATTCATTTACGTTAATGGTGAAAAGAAATGGTATGAGACATTTAAGAATATTGTTGTTGACGAAAATGGTGAAGTGATAGGTACGACAGGGTATGCAAGGGAAATAACACAGAGAAAGCAGGATGACGAGGCTTTAAAGAAAAGCGAAGCGAGGTATAAAGCAGTTTCGCATTCTGCAAGTGATGCAATTATTACTGCAAACAGCAATGGTATTATAATAGACTGGAATAAAAGTGCTGAAATAATTTTTGGGTATACTGAAGCAGAAATAATAGGGAAACCACTTACTTTGCTAATGGAAGATAAATACCATTCCATTCATAAAGATGGATTCCGGGTAACCGCAGATTCAAAGGTTATTGGCAGTACTGTAGAATTATCCGGTTTAAAGAAAAATGGAAAATTCTTCCCGATGGAATTGTCGCTTTCTAAATGGGATACTGCAGAAGGTTTATTCTTTACAGCCATTATCCGTGATATAAGCAAAAGAATATCAGATCAGAAAGAACTTGCCAACTCAAGAAATTTCCTCGATAGAATCATTAACTCTCTGTCTGACCCCGTCTTTGTTAAAGATATAAACCATAAATATGTTTTAGTAAACGATAAGTACTGTGAATTTATTGGCCAGAAGAAGGAAGATTTAGTCGGTAAAGGAGATATAGATTTCTTCCCGAAAGAAGAAGTAAATGTATTTATAGCAAAGGATAATGAAGTATTTGAAACACAGATGGATAACATCAACGAAGAGTTGTTTACAGACAGCAGCGGGGATTTGTTTACTATCATTACAAAAAAAAGCCTTTATATTAATGATGCAGGCGAAAAGTTTATTGTTGGTATTATCAGAGATATAACTGAAATGAAAAAAGCAGAGGCATTGCTGGTTGAAAACGAAAGAGTTCTTCGTGAATCACAGAAAGTAGCAGGACTTGGTAATTATGAATTAGATTTAAAAAGTTACATTTGGAATAGTTCGGAAGTCCTTGACGATATTTTCGGAATTGATAAAAGTTTTGTCCATTCAATAGAAAACTGGGTTGGAATAGTACATCCTGATTTCAGAAAAATAATGAACGATTATTTCTTTCATATTGCAAAAGAAGGTTTAAAGTTTGACAAAGAATATAAATTTATACGTCAAAATGACGGAGAAGTGCGCTGGGCACATGGACTCGGAGTTATTAAATTTGATGATAATAGTAATCCTGTAAAATTGATTGGTACGGTTCAGGACATCACAGAACGAAAACTATTGCAGGATGCTCTTATAGCTGCAAAGGAAAAAGCTGAAGCAAGTGACAAACTCAAAACCGCATTCCTTAATAATATTTCTCACGAGATAAGAACCCCGCTTAACGGTATACTTGGTTTTGGTGAAATGGTAACTCAGCCCGGCATTACACACGACAATAAAAAGAAATTTCTTGGACATCTTCAGAAGAGTACTAAGAGGTTAATTAATACAGTAACCGATTACATGGACATTTCACTAATCGTCTCGGGAGGTTTACAGGTAAATCCGGAAGTTGTAGATTTAAGCGAGCTGATACGTAAAGTCTCAGAAGATTTCACAGATCCGGCACTAAACAATGGCGTAAAGTTTATTCAATCCATAGATACTACCTGCGAAGGAATTTCCGTCATAACAGATTCCGAATTAATAGAAAAAGCACTTTACCATTTAATCGGTAATGCATTTAAGTTTACACAAAACGGTTTTGTTAAAGTAAGCTTAATGAAAACTCAGGATAGAATACAAATTGAAGTAATTGATTCAGGAATAGGCATTTCAAATGAATCCCAGAAATACATATTCGATATTTTCAGGCAGGGGAGCGAAGGTATAGGAAGGTCTTTCGAAGGCAATGGACTGGGTCTTTCAATCGCAAAAGGTTTAATCGAACTACTTGGAGGAGTATTGTCCGTTAATTCTGTTACAAACGAAGGTTCTTCATTCAATATATCACTTCCTTATTCCGGTACTGCTGCTAAAAAAAGTAAAACGAGAAATGAAAGCAACGGTAAAGCTCCTGTATTACTTATTGCAGAAGACGATGAATCAAATATGTTTTTACTTGAAATCTATTTCAGGGATATGGATAGAGTGAAATTGTACAAAGCTTCAGACGGTCAGGAAGCATTTAATATGTGCCGGAATAATCCTGAAATAAATCTTGTACTGCTTGACCTGAAAATGCCCGTAATAGATGGTTACAAAGCTGCGGGTATGATAAAAATGCATAATCCTGATACAAAAATTATAGCACTAACAGCTTATGCAATGTCAGGAGATGAACACAGAGCTATAGATGTAGGCTGTGATGATTATGTCTCAAAACCAGTTGTACTCGATAAATTAATTGAGAAAATCAAATCTCTTGGATTTGAGATATGATTT
>CAIUQV010000103.1 GCA_903901375.1 uncultured Ignavibacteriota bacterium | reverse complement strand
TCCCGTTGTCCCCAGGAATTTGACCTTGCTAAGTTTATGGATGCTGTTCGGGAAGTTGCGATTGAAAAAGGTGTTAAAATAAAAGATAAGGATATAATAACTTTTCATAAGGCATTCTTAAACCAGATTAAGAATTATGGAAGAGCATATGAAGTAGGTCTGGTAGCAGAATATAAACTTAAAACACTGCACTTATTTGATGATGTAGATTCTTCCCCGGGAATGTTGTTAAAAGGAAAGTTGAAACTATTACCTCATATTATTAAAGATAAAGATTCCGTCAAGAAAATATTCAAAAAGACGGCTAAAAAATAATTCTAAACCCTCAATGGAGGCAATTTTGAAAGTAGGATATTTCCCCGGTTGCTCACAAACCGGAACTGCAAGAGAGTACGATATCTCTCTTAGAAAAGTAGTAGAAAAACTCGGTGCTTCGTTCGATGAAGTCAAAGACTGGTCGTGCTGCGGTGCGACATCTGCCCACGTTACAAATCACAAACTTGCAAGTGCTCTTGCTATGCGCAACGTCATGCTTGCCGAGCAGCAGGGCCTTGATGATATGGTTGCACCTTGTGCCGCCTGTTATAACAGGCTTGTTTCATCACAGCATGACATGAAAAAACACCCCGAAGTTAAACAGGAAGTTGAATCTATTCTTGAAACGAAATTTCAAAGAGATGTTAAGGTGATGAACCTTATCGAGCTATTTATGAAAATAGGGACAGAAAAGATTACAGAGAATAGAAAAGAAGAACTTAAGAATTTAAAGGTTGCGTGTTATTATGGCTGCCTTCTGGTTCGTCCTGCCGATATCACGAAGTTCGATGATGCCGAGCAACCAACCTCAATGGAAAAACTTGTAGAGCTAACAGGCGCAAAGACTGTTGACTGGAATTCTAAAGTTGAATGTTGCGGCGCAGCTCACTCGATTGCAAGGCGTGATATAGTTGTTGAGCTTTCCAAAAAGATTATTGATGATGCAAAAAGACATGGTGCAAACCTAATGGTTGTTGCGTGTCCGATGTGTCATACAAACCTTGATATGCGTCAGACTATTATGAAGCGAGTGTTCCCTGAATATAAAGAGTTTCCTGTGCTTTATCTGACAGAGCTTCTTGGTCTTGCATTGGGAATGGATGAAAAAGAACTTGGTATAGATTTACACACAGTTAAATTTAACTATAACGAACTTGCCGCTGAAAAGGCGACGGTATAAAATAATTCGGAGTTTTAGATTATGAAAATTGGAGTATTTATTTGTCACTGCGGTGAAAACATAGGAAGAACAGTTGATTGTCCGCGAGTTGCTAAAGCGTGTGAATGGCTTCCCGGTGTTGAGGTTTCGATTGATTACAAGTATATGTGTTCCGACCCCGGACAGAATATGATTAAGAAAGAAATTATTGACAAGAAACTCGACGCGATAGTTGTCGGTTCCTGCTCACCTCATATGCACGAGAAAACATTTCGAAAGGCAGCGGTTGCCGCAGGTATAAATCCTTTTCTCGTGGAAATTTCAAACCTGCGCGAACATTGTTCGTGGGTACACGATGACATTGATGCCGCAACAGAGAAGGCAATTGAAATGGTGCGTATGTCTGTTGAAAAAGTTAAGCGCAATCAGCCCCTTACAACAATTGAAGTTCCGGTTACTAAAAGAACCCTCGTAGTAGGCGGCGGAATTGCAGGTATTCAGGCTGCGCTCGATGTGGCAAATGCAGGTTACGAAGTTGTACTTGTTGAAAAAGAGCCTTCCATCGGCGGACATATGAGTCAGTTGTCTGAAACATTTCCGACTCTTGATTGTTCGCAGTGTATTTTAACTCCGCGTATGGTGGAGGTTTATCAGCACCCTAAGATTAAGTTAATGACTTTTTCCGAAGTTGAAAAAGTAGAAGGTTTTATCGGAAACTTTACTGTTACTATAAGAAATAAAGCACGGCATATAGACGAGGATAAATGTACTGGCTGCGGATTGTGTATTACAAAATGTCCTATAAGAAAGAAGGCATATAATACTTTTGAAGAGAACCTTGCTCACAGACCGGCGGTGTACGTGCCTTTCCCACAAGCGGTTCCTAACATTCCGGTTATTGATGAAACAGTTTGCACTCATTACAAAAACGGTAAGTGCGGAATATGTGTTACGGTTTGCGGCAGAGAAGCAATAAACTTTGACCAGCAGGATAAAATCGTTACGGAAGAAGTCGGTGCAATTATTATGGCAACAGGTTACAAACTTTATAATATAGATAAAAAACCAGACGATTCTATTTACAAAGGTTACGGTGAATATGGATATGGAAAATATAAAGATGTTGTGGACGGATTGCAGTTTGAAAGAATTGCTTCTGCCTCGGGACCAACAGAAGGTGAGTTCAAACGTCCATCTGACGGCAAAGAGCCAAAGAAGATTGTTTTCATTCAGTGCGTAGGTTCGCGCGATGAGTCGAAAGGATTTTCGTATTGCAGTAAGATTTGCTGTATGTACACGGCAAAGCATGCGATGCTTTATAAACACAAGGTTCACGACGGAGAGGCATACGTATTTTATATGGATATTCGTTCGGGCGGAAAGATGTATGATGAGTTTGTTCGCCGTGCGATTGAAGAAGACGGCGTGAAGTACATTCGCGGACGTGTTTCAAAAATTACTGAGGAAGCCGGAAAGTACATTGTTAAAGGTGAAGATACGATTGCAGGAATGCCCGTTACGATTGATGCTGATATGGTTGTTCTGGCAACGGCAATGATTGCGCAGCCTGATGCATCAACACTTGCACAGACGGTAGGCATTCCTTATGACAAGCATGGTTTCTTTAATGAGGCGCATCCGAAACTTCGTCCGATTGAAAGTACAACGGGTGGAGTGTTCCTTGCGGGTGCTTGTCAGTCGCCGAAAGATATTCCTGAATCAGTCGCAATGGCTTCGGCTGCAGCGGCAAAGGCGATGGTTCTTTTTGGTTCGGATAAACTTGAGCGCGAGCCGGTGGTTGCGAAAGTGAATTCGGATTTATGTGCTGGTTGTTTCCTTTGCAAAAAAGTTTGTCCGTATGGCGCCGTTGAAGTTCGCGAAGTGAAGACTCGCGACGGTGTTGTTATCAGGGAAATTGCATA
>CAIUQV010000102.1 GCA_903901375.1 uncultured Ignavibacteriota bacterium | reverse complement strand
GAGATATAATATTAAATCCGGCTTTGTATTTAATCTGGTCAATATTGTTGTAAATAATAAACGCATTAATATCGCTGTAATTGAAAACAGGCCCTGTTGTGAAAACCGCTTCCAACCAGAGTTTGTCAGCTACTTTGAACCCAAGTTTTTCATCAAAAATAAATCTTGTGACTGCATCGCTTGCATCACTACTCTTATTGCTATGCAGTACAAAGTTAGAGACGTTATACAGGTTCAGGTTTCCAAGCGGATACCAGATAAAACTAAACATATTTTGGTTTTGCTTTCCACTGTTGAAATTAGAAAAAACGGTAGTGTATCCAAGTTCAGTATGCCCAATTCTTTTCGACAGGGAAAAACATGCTGCAATTTCATTTGATGTATTAGTATAACTGGTAAATAATGGATTAGAAATTGTCGGAGGTTCGTAGTCTTCAACTTTTACGTTTAAATAATGCAAAGCTGTAGTTAGATTAAAACCGCTACCTAAATAAAATCCAAGGTTAAGATAATATTCATTCTGTTTAACCGCTGCCGGAAAATCAGATGTGCCGTAGAT
Organism: uncultured Ignavibacteriota bacterium; assembly: GCA_903901375.1. Classification (GTDB taxonomy): domain Bacteria; phylum Bacteroidota; class Ignavibacteria; order Tepidaquicellales; family Tepidaquicellaceae; genus CAIKZJ01. The sequence continues at coordinate 1,245 of CAIUQV010000102.1, read as the reverse complement.
TCCGTCTTCAAACTGCCGGGTTGAATTTAAAACAATATTATTATATCCCTGAAACACAGATACCCGGTCACCTATTGAGTGCATTAAACTAAGATTAATGTAGGTTTCATTCTTAAATATATTTTGCGTGCCGTATAGATCCTGATTACCTAAAAAACTGCTTCTTGTTTTATTATTATAGTTCTGATTAAACGAGTATCCTGCTTCAGAGTACGCCCCTTTGAAAAATTCGGGTTCTTTAAAGTGAAACTTTCTTTTTAGCTGTGATGGTAGTTTCTTTGCAAGTATATTGGCATCCGATTCCTGTCCCGAGAACAGATACGAGTAATATAAATACTCCAGGCCGATAGAGTCTTTCGGATTAAAACTTAGTGCTTTCTCGAAATGAGGAATTGCAGACATGTAATTTTCTTCCTGGTAATAAGATATTCCAAGTCTCATCCTCAGGTAATAAAAATCAAAACCGTCATCAATTGCTTTGTATCCTGATTCCCTAAGCTCTTCCCAGTTTGACTTCATATAAAGATTATATGTATTCTTGTCAACTGAAGCGTTGTATTTTTCCTGTGCTGTTAACGATACAGCTGCGAACATAAATAATATTATTACTAACCCTCTATACATTTTGCCCTTATTGTTTTGCTTTTTAAAAACACGGTTATGTCTTTTATTCCTTCCTTTGAAACTTTGATTTCAAAATTAATTCCCTTTGTTTTGTATCCGAAGAAAGATTTTGTTGCGCTCGAATTAAATGTCAGCAAAGAAGGACTGATCTCATCATCCTTTTCTTTGTATTCAAGATTAAAGTCTGCTTTTAGAAAAATATAAAACGGTGCTATGAAATCCTGTACTAGTAATCCAGGTTTTGTGTAAACGTGATTAATTGCTATTGAATCATCTACAACTAATTTTTTATAAAAACCAAGTGGTACTTTATACGCTGCAAGAAAGAAATAATACAATAGCGAGCTTTTGCTTCCTTTGAAGTTGTAAAAGTAAAATACTCTGTCGTCGTTTGCATAATAAGCATAAGAGTTTGTTTTTCTACAGTAAATATAAGACACATTATAAATATCTGTTATAACTTCCCATACAACGGTTGTTCGCTTACCTTTTGAATCAATCTCAAATGTTAATTTTTGTCCCGGAAGAAAATGAAACGCATTTTTCATTAGCGAATTAATCTCGAGATTACTTACTTTATCGTGGAGTTCCGGTTTTGAGTATGACTTGAAAGACAGAGTC
>CAIUQV010000101.1 GCA_903901375.1 uncultured Ignavibacteriota bacterium | reverse complement strand
TACAGATTTGAATTCCCGAATCAGTTGAACGGATTCCAGTACATATATGCATTAACTGCCTACGATAAAGGTGATCCTTCACAGGGACTTGAAGAACTTGAAAGCAGTCAGCTCGCAAACATTAAAAGAGTAATAGTTGGCAAAACTGCAAAAGATAATTCAAGCGCAGAAATAGGTGTTTATCCGAATCCGTATTATGGAAGTGCTATTTGGGACGGTGCTGGAGTTCAGAAAGAAGAACTCAGAAAGATTTATTTCTATAACCTGCCCTCGAAATGTGATATTTCTATCTGGACTCTTTCAGGGGATTTGGTTATTAAAATGTCGCACGATGCTGCTACGTACAATGGTAATGATATCAAATGGTTTAAAACATATTCCGATGGTACTCAGAAATTTGCCGGAGGGGAACATGCCTGGGACTTAATTACTAAAGATAATCAGGCTATTGCAACCGGATTATACCTGTTTACAGTAAAAGATGCTGCAACTGGTGATATTAAAAAAGGAAAATTCTTAATAGTAAAATAAACATTAAACTATAATTTAAATTAATTAACTTATGAAGAAATTAAAATACTTAGCATTATTCTTAATCTTTGCAGCATTTACGTATGTTGTTGTTGCAAACATTATGACTTGGCAGAATTTAAGCCTGATGCAGATTCAAACTGTACCTAACGATTCTCTCGTTGTAGGTAAAGACTGGTCTCCAAAAGTTGGAGATTCTGTACAGTTTACCTGCAGAGTTGTTGCTCCTCCTCAGGTATCCATTGGTGGGGTTTATCATACACTTTTAAGAGGAACAAATAGCTGGACCTGTTATGCTCAGGATACATCAAACAGTGTTTATGGCGGTATAGTCATAAGACAAGGTTCAAGATACACAAATACCTTCCTTCAGAATGTCGATACTGGTAATATAATAACAGTGAAAGGTATTGTTCAGGATTTCTGGTCAACTGCATTCTCAAATATTGACAGAAGTAAATCTGGTTATTTAACACAGATTGCACTTGATACATCAGCAGCTATTGTAATTAATTCCACTGGTGGCAGCAGACCTACACCTAAACTTGTTACGATTCCGGATTTTGCAGTCGGTGATTATCCTAATGCAGGTGGTTCTATAAACTATGTTGGTGGTGAAAAATATGAAGGTATGTATGTAGAATTGAGAAATCTCACTGTTGGACCAGGTTTAGTTAACAGACAGCCATTCAGTTTGGTTGATACATATGGTAATAAATTATATGTAAGAGATTATTCAAATTTCTTCTCAACATCACCTTCACCTGCTGGTGACACTTTGAGACCATGGTCTATTCCTGCACAGGGAACAATCGTTAACTATATCAGAGGTGTTATAATCAACTGTAATAACGAAGGTGTTCTCGGAAATCAACTACCATACGTAATTGTTCCGATTTATCCTAACGATTTAAGTTTAGGCGGTGTACCACCTCAGCTTTCCAGTCCGAATAAAACTCCGGGCGTTCCCACACCAACAGATAGTGTGAATGTTACAGTCACGGTTTCAAGTACTACAACTATAACTGGTGTTAATGTATTTTACAGAATTAATGGTGGTGCTTTCACAAGTAAAGCAATGCCTAATGTTGCAGGAAATATTTTCGCTGCTAAATTACCACCAAGACAATTAAATGATCTTGTTGAGTATTACTACGGCGCTTCAAATTCTGCCGGTTTAACTAGATTATTACCTGCAGATACTTCTATCTCAAAATTATTCTATGTTGTAAAAGCCAGTGATTCTTTATCAGTACAGGATGTTCAGTATTGTGTAAATAACGGCGGACACTCCGGTTATGAGAATGCAATAGTTAGAGGTATTGAAGGTATTGTTACAGCTGATACTACAGATTTCAGGAATTATTCTTGTACTTCATGTCCTGGCGGAGCTGTCACAGCACCCGCAAGAGTAATTATTCAAAACGGTACTGGCGCTTTCAGCGGTATCTGGATTAGCGGACCACCTACAGATAATCTTGTAAAAGGACAAAGAGTAAGAGTTAAAGGTACTGTCACATATTCGTATGGTGTTAATACAATTTTAACTTCAGCACCGACAGATGTTCAGGTTATTTCTTCAGGTAATGCTTTACCTGCTCCTGAAATTTTAACTGCTTCTGTTTTAGCTAACAGCAAGGCAGGTGGCGATTTAACTATTAAGAGATGGGAAAGTGTACTTGTCAAGATTAATACTCCGATGTGGATTACTTGCGTTAATGCAAGCAGAGGAACCGCATGTACAACTGTTGAACCTTTAATAGATACCACATTCAGAAGAAATTTTGGTGAGTTTCTTGTAATAGATAATTCAAACGTTCAGGCAAGAGTTATGCTTCCGGGCGGAAATCATACATTTACTAATAAATGGGATGGTGTCACAGCAGGAAAGACTCTTTTGACAAAGAACGATTCTATTTCCTTTATGCAGGGAATATTATATTATGCTTTTTCGAATTACAAGATTTGCCCAAGAACAAATTCTGACTTTGGAACGGTTACACCGGTAGGAGTCAGAACTATATCCAATGAAGTAAGTACTACATTCAAATTGAATCAGAATTTCCCGAATCCGTTTAATCCTTCAACCAGAATCAGTTTCTCTTTACCTATGTTTGCAAAAGTAACTGTAACGGTTTATGATATTATGGGTAGGGAAGTGAGACAACTTGTGAATGAGAATATGAATGCAGGTAGCTTTATGATTGATTTCAACGGCTCAGACCTTGCAAGTGGTGTTTATTTTGTACGTTTAACTGCTGACGGTATTAAAGGTACAAGATTCTCTGATACTAAAAAGATGTTATTGGTAAAATAATTGTTGAATTTATCCCGTTACGAAATTAAGTTTCGTAACGGGGTTTTTATTTAGGTTAATTATACGGTTTTTATTTAATACGGGTTTTTGTGATTTGAATCTTTTGCACCTTTTTTGATAAAATTGTATAAAGTTAAAAATTGATTTTAAGAAGAAATTATATCATAATAAAATGTTTAAATATTTAAGTGCGCTGTTCATTTTTGTTCTGGGGTTTATTTATCTGGCTTCTTGCAGTGACCCGTTAACAGTACCGAAAAGCAGCATTTCGCCTGAAACTTTTTTGTCGGTTTTCTCTATGCCGGGCGATACTATTGCTCCTGGTAAAACTGTTAAAAAGATTTCCTGGTGGGGTGATAGTCCTGCGGGTATTGTAGTTGGGTTCAAAATCTCTTTTGATTCTTTAAACTGGTCTTATACTACTAAGAATGACAGCACCTTTGTTTTCTCAATATCAGGTCAGGATAGTTTGTTTAAAATGTGGGTTGCTTCCGTTGATGATAAAGGTAATGTAGATCCAACACCTGCTTCTAATTTATATCCTGTGGTAAATAGTGCACCTTCAATGATTTTTGACCCCTCTGTTAATCTTCCGGATACAATTTTTCCGGTTGCTACGTTGAAGTGGATTGGGACAGACCCTGACGGAGACTTGACAATTTCTAAGTATTGGTATTCGATAAATGATACTTTGCACTTCAAACCCCTTTCAGGAAGTCTGAATATGATGACTCTTACAAAGGACAGTGGCCTTATTGCAGGAAATACTTGCGTATATATGAAAGCTCAG
>CAIUQV010000100.1 GCA_903901375.1 uncultured Ignavibacteriota bacterium | reverse complement strand
CCACCACCTGCGATTAATCCTGTTCCGGGTGAAGCCGGTTTCAACATTACCTTTGCCGCACCATATTTCCCAATGATTTCGTATGGCAAGGTACCTTTTCTTAACGGAACAGAAATTATGCTCTTTCTTGCATCTTCCACACTCTTTCTGATGGCATCTGTAACTTCATTGGCTTTTCCTAAACCAATTCCAACATGCCCTTTTCCGTCGCCTACAACGCTAACTGCGCTGAAGCTAAACCTTCTACCACCTTTTACAACTTTCGCTACTCTGCCTATATAGACTAATTTTTCTTTTAATTCGAGCTCGCTTGCCTTTATGTATTTTTTCGCCATTAAACTAAATTATTTTTTCGCTTTTCGTTAACTACCTTATATTTAACACCAAAATGGTGCAAACATAAAGTTTTTATTTAAAAGAACTTGACTATAATTCTAAAAATATACATTAAAGTCAAGTCATTTATTTATTCGTTCTCAGAGGAGGAGTCGAACCTCCACTAACGGCTCCAAAGGCCGCTGTCCTGCCATTAGACGATCCGAGAAAGCAACTCTAAATTATTAAATATAACAAATTTAATTAAAACTTTAAACCACCTTCTCTTGCACCGTCTGCTAAAGCTTTAACTCTACCATGATATAAATAACCATTTCTGTCAAAAACTACTGTTCCAATATTTTTTGATTTTGCCTTTTCGGCTAAAGCTTTTCCAATTTCTTTAGATTTGGATGTTCTTCCTTTAACAGTTGAAATTTTTTCGGCTATTTCTTTCTGTGTAGAATTAACTGAAAATAATGTTACTCCGTTAATATCGTCTATCACATTAGCATAAATGTGAGACAGACTTCTGAAAACCATTAATCTTGGTCTTTCCGGTGTTCCATTTACTTTCTTTCTGATTCTGAATTTAATTTTTTGTCTGTTACTTAATTGTTTCTTATTCACGTCTACTGGATTTTAAACTTTTAAAATTTTACTTTGCTGCAGTTTTTCCTGCTTTTCTTCTTATCTTTTCGGTATCGTATTTCACGCCCTTACCCTTGTATGGTTCAGGTTCTCTGAATGAACGTATTTTAGATGCAACTGCACCAACCAATTGTTTATCTATTCCGCTTACTAATATATTTGTAGGAATAGGCACTTCAATCTTAATACCTGCCGGAGCAGAGAAAATAATCGGATGTGAATAACCTAAAGCCATAACAAGTAAATTACCTTTTAATTCAGCTTTATAACCCACTCCAACTAATTCAAGCTTTTTGCTGTATCCGTCTGTAACACCAACAATCATATTCATTAACAATGCTCTGTAAAGTCCGTGCAATGCCTTGTTCTTTTTAACATCATTCTCTCTTGTAAATGTTAATTCAGTACCTTCGACTTTTATATTAATATCACCGGTAATATCCATATTTAATGTTCCTTTTGGACCGGTAACACTAATATGTGTATCTTTAATATCTATTTTTACATTTCCGGGTATTTCAATCGGCTTTTTACCTATTCTACTCATTTTTCTAGATTTTCGATTTTTTAATTATTACCAAATTTCGCAAATTACTTCACCACCAATTTTCTGAGCTCTTGCCTGTTTATCAGTCATTAACCCCTTTGATGTTGAAATTACGGCTATTCCAAGACCGTTTCTGACTCTCGGAATATTTTCCGAATCTTTATATGTTCTAATACCGGGTTTACTAATTCTCTTTAGCCCCTCAATTACACTTACACCATCATTATACTTTAATTTCAGAGATAAGTATTTCTTAACACCGTCTGTTTCAATTAAAGAATAATCACTGATAAAATGTGTGTTTTTCATTATCTCAGCAATACCTTGCTTTATTTTTGATGAAGGTATATCTACTGTTTTCTTTCCGGCTCCTATTGCGTTTCTAACCCTTGTTAAAAAGTCCGCTATTGGGTCTGTCATTGACATTCTAAAATATCTCCTGTTTAATTTTTACCAGCTTGATTTAATTACTCCGGGAATTTTTCCCTGTAAGGCTAATTCTCTAAATACAAGACGTGAGACACCAAATTTTCTGTAGAAACTGCGGGCTCTGCCTGTCATAGAACATCTGTTGTGCAGCCTTGTTGCACTGCTATCTCTTGGAAGCTTTGCAAGTCCTGCATAATCACCTTTTTCCTTTAACTCTTTTCTTTTCTCTGCGTATTTAGCAACGATAGCTTTTCTTCTTTCCTGTCTTGCGATATGTGATTTTTTTGCCATTTACTTTATTCTATTAAAATAATTTATTTGTTAAACGGTATACCGAATCCTTTTAATAAATCGTATGCTTCTTCGTCCGTCTTAGCTGTTGTTACGAAAGTAACATCCATACCTGTTATTTTTGTTATTCCATCAACATTAATCTCAGGGAATATAATCTGCTCTTTAACACCCATTGAATAATTTCCTCTTCCGTCAAAACTCTTATCGGACAATCCTCTGAAGTCTCTTATTCTTGGTATTGCAACATTAATTAACCTGTCGAGAAATTCAAACATTCTGTCATTTCTTAGGGTAACTCTTACCCCGATATTCATTCCTTCTCTCAGTTTGAAGTTAGAGACAGATTTCTTTGCTTTTACAACAGTAGGTTTCTGACCTGTAATTGCCTCATAATCTTTTACTGTCGAATCGATTAATTTTGGATCAACGACTGCTGCACCAACACCGCTGTTAAGGACAATCTTAGTAAGCTTCGGTGCCTGCATTGGATTCTTGTAACTATACTTCTTAATAAGTTCAGGAACTATTTTTGTTCTGTAGAATTCAAGTAATCTTACAGGAACTTTCTCTTCCTTGAAATTAGCATCTGTTTCAGTTCCGCCTTTTTTGCCTTTAGCTTTTTTATCCGATACGTCGGCATCTTTCTTTCTGTCTTGCTTAGTTTTTGCCATTTTATTAACTAATTATAATTTCACCTGATTTTTTACTTAACCTCATTCTTTTTGACTTACCTGTAGCAGTAT
>CAIUQV010000099.1 GCA_903901375.1 uncultured Ignavibacteriota bacterium | reverse complement strand
TATTTTATCAGGGTCATCTTCTTTGTCAAGATGTTATTACCCGATGTTAGTTTATAAAAGTAAGTTCCGCTGCTAAGATTACCAGCGTTGAACTGTGCTGTATAGAATCCTGCTTTTTGGTTCTCGTTTACTACCTGCTGGACTTCTTTTCCAGAGATATCATAGATTGTGATGTTTACTTTGCTGTCTGCGGGAATCTCATAATCTATCTTTGTTGTTGGATTGAACGGATTCGGATAGTTCTGTGAAAGTGTGAACTTCTTTGGTGCTCCGATTTCGATACCTGAATTCAAGCTGAAGTATTCAAAGTTACCGTTAAAATCTATCTGTTTGATTCTGTATGAATATTTTCCTGTATTTAATTTGCTGTCTGAGAAACTGTAGTTTGATACCTGATTAGTTGTTCCTTTACCATCTACGAATCCTACTTTTGTATAGTTGCTGCTGTTAGCTTCTTTTCTTTCTACTTCAAAACCTTTATTGTTTATTTCGCTTGATGTTGACCAGTTTAATGTAACACTGTTATTTTTCACTGAAGAAGTGAAAGATGAAAGAGTTACAGGAAGTGGTGAATCCTGGCTGCTGATTGTCCACTGTGAATAATGTGTTGTGGAGACTGTCATTGTTCTTGTAGTGTTGCTTCCGCCGATTACCGGTTCGACTAAGTCACCGATAGCTGACCAGCTTGCACCGTTATCTGTGCTGTAGTAAACCTGACCTTTGTTACCGTTACCGAATGTATGAGCGTTATCCCAAGAGTTAAACCATGTATAGCTCATGTTTCTTCCGTTTGTGGGTTGATTTTGTGCGTCAATATCCCATTCACATGAAATACCATTGCTGACTACAGCAGAATTACCTGATTTTCTTGTAATGGTAACAGTACCTAAAGATTGCGATGCTGCTGCAAAATAAGCACCGAGGAAAGTGTAAGAACCTGTTCCGATAGTACGTGCTTCCATAACTGAATATCCATCAATTCTTTTACCGTTAGTTTCTGTTGGGTTTAAAGCTGTGCTTGCGAATATTACTGAGTAATTGCCAGTATTTATGACACCATTAGTTAAGAATAAAGAATTTATTATTGTTACATTACCGTTTAAATTAACTCCGTTACTTCTGTTCAGGGTTAATCTGTATAATGTTAAAGAAGGCACTACTGAAGTTGAAGGTGTACCATTTAGACCTAACCTAATATAACTTGAAATTGAACTGTTTGCGCCTTTTGTGAATGAACCACCATTAACGAGAACACTATCGGTATTACTTGTACTACCGCTTTTTACTACCAGATTTCCATCAATCTGTAAATCCACAACAGATAAACACTCAGAAGAACTTAAGTCTAATGTTAATGTTGCGTTTGTATTATTATTTCTTTCGATAATTAATAAAGCACCGTTTCCAGATAAAGTCCAGCTATTTGACATTATCATCGAGTGGTTATACTGAATTATAAATGTATTACCATTTGTAAAAATAGTTGAACTTGTCGGAGTTATTCCGCTACCATCTCTTTGCGTATTCCAGCTTGATCTTGAAGCAGGATCTGAAGAACCTGACTTTGAATAATAAGTGGTTGCGAATAAATTTGAAACGCTTAATAAAATAACCAAAAATATAGCAAGTGATGATACTCTTACTAAATTTGAATTTTGTGTTTTGTTTAATTTGAACATTTTCATTTCCCTTTTTTATTTAAAATTTAAAATTTGTCGTTGTTTATAGTTAATCAATTACCGTGCCATAATGCTGATACCTTTAACTTTTAGATTTATCGCTTGTCGCAGTCTGTATTAGTAGAAGTATTTATATAGAAGTAGTTATACTACTACTTGTTCCTTAATAACTGTAAATACAGTATTTAAATGAGATGAAACTACACGCCGCAAGCAGCGGGGTATCGTTTATTGTTTAACGTTCAACCCCTTTGGGGTTGGATTTTGTTTTCGTTTTCCACCGGCTCCGCCGG
>CAIUQV010000098.1 GCA_903901375.1 uncultured Ignavibacteriota bacterium | reverse complement strand
CGGCAATAGATAATACTGGAAAAATATTTATAACCTGGGCACAAAGAAACCTTTCTCCTGCAGGAAGTGATGCAGACATATGTTTCAGTTATTCATCAAACAGCGGAACATCATTTTCAATTCCTGTAAGAGTTAACGATGATGCATTGAATAACGGCAAAAACCAGTTTCTTCCATGGATTGCAGTTGACAACACAAATAACAATATAGCTATTACATTTTATGACAACCGCGATGCTTACAAGTCTGATTCCTGTGATATATTCGCAGCGGTTTCGACCAACGGAGGAACTTCATTTACAAACATTAAAGTAAGCGACAGAGCACACAGACCAACACCATTAAGCGGATATGCTGACGGTTATTATTCGGATTATATCGGAATAGCAGCAAAAGGTAATGTTATTTATCCGACCTGGACTGATAACAGAAACGGAGCGGCACAGATTTACACGGCAAGAATTGAGCTAAAACCTTACATAACACATACTCCTTTAAAAGATACTGAGAACCTAACAGGACCGTATTCATTAACGGCAAACATATATCCTTTTGGTACTACACTTGCTGCGGGAGAGCAAAAAGTTTTTTACGGAGTTGGTTCAATAACTGACAGTGTGACCATGACCAATACAAGCGGAAACACTTACTCTGCCTCTATTCCCGGAAATGGTTCTGCCTCAACTTATATTTATTACATAAAAGCAGCAGACCTAAACGGAGGCGTTTCATTACTTCCGGTGAATGCACCTGCAAGCACATTTACTTTTAAAACAGGCAGTGATATAACAAAACCTGTTATAAATCATTCACAAATCGGATATTCAAACTGGACGTTCTGGCCGGACACGGTAAATGCGTACGTTTCGGACAATCGCGGAATTGATTCGGTATGGGTAAGATGGTACAGGAATAATCCAACTACAGGAATAAAGCATTTTAAGCTGAGCAATATATCCGGAGACATATTCAAAGGAGTTTTCAATTCAAACAAAACACTGATATATCCGAACGACTCAATATTTTACAGAGTTTTTGCACAGGACAACTCAACCAATCATAATTCAGATTCAACGGCATTATATCACTATACAGTAAACTCACAGGCATTAGTATTTGCAGGAAACGGAACAGTAACAGCGTCACATCCTTTCAAAACATTCTATATGGATGCGAAAACGGATATGCTTTATCTTGCAAGCGAACTGACACCTGTATGGGGAACTGAGCAGGCACGTGTCAACGCAATAGGCTTTAATGTATTGAACGCATCTCCGCAAATGATGAACGGACTGACAATGAAAATACAGAATACAACATTAACAACTTTAACCGGATTTACAAATACGGGATGGACTTCTGTTTATTCGAACAATTATACAATAACAAATACCGGATGGGTATTTTTCAATTTCTCTCCTTTTATATGGGATGGTACAAGCAACATACTGATTGAAGTATGTTTTAATAATGCTTCAATAAACTCTAACTCAGCAGTAACCGCAACACCAAAACCGGGACTTACCTGGCACCAATACCAGGACTTGCCAAGCGGAAGCGGCTGCACAGATTTAACCGGGGGTGGTTTACAGGCGAACAGACCAAACCTTGTATTCGTATTGAATTCTATAATAGATTTAAAGCAAACAGGCACTGAGATTCCGAACAATTATTCCCTGCAACAGAATTATCCAAATCCGTTTAATCCTGTTACAAAAATAAGTTTTGATATACCGAAAAACTCTTTCGTATCTCTTAAGATATACGATGT
>CAIUQV010000097.1 GCA_903901375.1 uncultured Ignavibacteriota bacterium | reverse complement strand
GAGTTTGAAGGTCCTGAAATTAAGATTAAGGGGGATGTTGAAAAATTAAAACAGGTATTTTTTAATATATTACTGAATGCTGTTGATGCAATTTTCGAAAACGGGAAGATTAAAATTAAAGCTGAGTTAAATGATAATCAGGATATGCTGATTATTGATATTATTGATAACGGAAGTGGTGTCCCTTATCCTGAAAAACTGTTTGAACCTTTTCATACGACTAAAAACCTTGGAACAGGACTGGGTTTATCAATTTCCCAGAATATACTGAAAAACCATAAAGGTGATTTATATCTTTTAAGAAGTAAACCAACAGAAACAATTTTTAGAATAGAACTGCCTTATAATCAAACAATACATTAAATGCAAAAAATATTACTTATTGACGATGAAATTGGTGCCCTTGAATCTCTGGCTTCATGGTTTGAGGAACTGGGATATAATACTTATAAAGCATCCACTGGTACCGAAGGACTTAATCTTGCAAAGAAAATTAATCCTGATGTAGTAGTATCTGATATCAAAATGCCTGACATTTCAGGGATGGAAGTACTGGCACAGCTAAAAGAATACGATGAGATGATTCAGGTTATTATGGTTACTGCGTTTGATGATATGGAAACCACTATTCAGGCAATGCAAATGGGGGCTTATGATTATTTAGCAAAGCCTTTGGATATTAAAAGACTGGAAATGACTGTTAAACGTGCTCTGGAAAATAAGAAGATGAGTCAGAAACTCGAACTCTTTTCCAAAGAAGAATCCGATGATAGCGATTTTAATAACATGATTATAGGAAAAACTCCTATAATGACAGAAATCTATAAAAAGATAGGCAAAGCTTCTGCAAGTAAAGTTACTGTATTAGTTCAGGGAGAAAGCGGAACAGGTAAAGAACTTATTGCAAGAATTATACATTCCAGCGGTGTAACTAAAGGGCAGCCGTTTGTTGCCATAAACTGTACAGCATTACCGGAAAACTTGCTCGAAAGCGAGTTGTTCGGCCATGTTAAAGGATCCTTTACAGATGCTATAAAAGATAAAAGAGGGAAGTTTGAATTAGCAGGTGAAGGAACAGTATTTCTTGATGAAATTTCTGAAATGTCTTTTAATCTTCAGGCAAAGCTCTTAAGAGTTCTGCAGGAACATGAATTTGAAAGAGTTGGAGGTGAGAATATTATTCCTCTTAAAGCAAGAGTAATTGCAGCAACAAATAAAGAACTTCATAAAATGGTAGATGAAGGTACTTTTAGAGAAGATTTGTATTACAGGTTAACCGTTTTTACTGTTTTCAGTCCTCCTCTTAGAGAAAGGAAAAATGATATTGAACATCTTGTTAAATACTTTATTGAAAAGATAAACAGAAAACTTCATAAAAATGTAAGAAAGATTCCTAAAGATGTGATTGAAATTTTGAAAAATCATGAATGGAAAGGTAACGTTCGTGAACTAGAAAATACACTTATGCAGGCAATAGTTCTTTCAAAGGGGGATGTTCTCGAAAAGGAGAATATTCTGCTTAGAAAGAATAGTTCGGATGAATATAAAGATCTTATTAAAAATGCAAATCTGCCACTTGAAGACCTTGAAAAAACTTATATTAAAAGAATTTTGGATAAAACTGACTGGAATGTTAAAGATGCGTGTGAAATCTTAAAGGTCAGTAAAGCAACAATTTATAGAAAAATTGAACAATACGGTCTGAAACAATACGAATAGTTTGTCATTTTTCTCCGGTGCGATTTGTCTGAAATCTTTAGTATACATTATTTTGCTGATTGATTCTTGTATTATTAAGTAAATATAAGTACTATTCCTCAATTCTTACTTAAAATGATTTCATTTATTTCTGTTTTAAAAACCTTATTGTTTGTAATTTTATACCTTCAAAAAATATTCTCTAAACCAAATTCTAAAAGTAGCTAAAGTTGTCTCAAATTGAGACTTTTTGTCTCAAAATGATACTATTCTTGCTGTTTTGTTTTTTGTGAATTGCCGAAATCAGCTAAAATTAAACATATTTCCTGGCACTAAAATTGATATAAAAATTATAAAGTTTTGTAAAAAGAAAGGAATATAAAATGAATTCTATAGATACAACAAAGAGGAGCAATCTTTCAAGATTTGATATAAGTTTTTTTGTAATTCTGTTTACTTTGATTACGATGCTTGTAGTCGGGTTTATTTTTTAATAGATAGTTTATATTAAGAGATTAACTAAATCTGATAATGAATAATAAGAAAATACTGCTGATTGATGATGATGAATCTACACTTGAGTCTCTTTCAACTTATTTGGAAGAATTGGGGTATAGTGTATTTACTGCAAGAAATGGGATTACTGGTCTGGAAGTTGTTAAAAACCTTTCCCCGGATGTTATAGTTTCCGATATTCGTATGTCAGGTTTGAACGGTATTGAATTTGCTTATATTATCAAAGGTCTTAAATATAATATACCTTTAATACTTATTTCATCATTCGATAATAAAGACAATAAATTCATAGATAAATGTTCTTATGGTTATGTTCAAAAACCAATTGATATCCACAGTCTGAATGAATTGATTAATGATGCCTTAATGGGTTCTGTTTTTCCCGGAAAGGAAGCCGTGGTTTTTTAAATAGCTCATTGTTCTCCCTAATAATGATAGGCAAAGTACGATTTGATTTTAAGCCTCCTATTCCTCATCTGCTTTGCCTGTTTTTTATTTATCTCTTCTTACATTTCAATAATTCATTTTCCCCGGAATAAAGATACCCAGACTTAATACGACTATTCTTAATTAGCCTTTTTAATCTATTTATCTTTAATTTAATCTGATTTATTTGAGATTTCTCAAAATGAGACAATTTTTCTCAAAATGATAAAAGAAAAGAAAAAAAGTAAAGGAAAAAGGCTTAATATGAAGCGTAAATGAGTTTTATTGTTTGGCACCAAAATTGATATAAATAATAGTAAACTAAATAATTACAATGGATAGAGTAATTTTAATGGGAGTAGATAGAAGTTCAACACGAATGAAAATATCAAGATTTGACTTTAGTTTCTTCTTTATCATTTTCTTGATTGTAGGTTTGCTTATGTTGGGATTCTTGTTCTGAATAATTTTAAAATAATTTAATAACAAATTATTATGGATACCAAAAAGATACTTTTAATAGATGATGATGAATCTACACTTGAATCAATATCTTCTTATCTTGAAGAACTTGGATTTGAAGTGTTTACAGCAAGAAATGGGATTACGGGTCTCGAAATTGTCAAACACTTAAATCCGGATGTAATTATTACAGATATCAGAATGTCCGGACTCACAGGAATAGAGTTTGCTTATATAATGAAAGGGCTTAAATATGATATACCTATAATTCTGATTTCTTCTTTTGATAATAAAGATAATAAATTTATTGATAAATGTTCGTTTGGCTACGTACAGAAACCGATTGATATTCACTGTTTAAGTGATATGATAAGTGATGCTTGTGTGAAAGATTAAAACCTGTTTATCAGGTGCTGAAATAGCTCATTGTTCTCCCTAATAATGATAGGCAAAGTAAGTTTGATTTTCCAACCTGAATAAAATCATCTTCTTTGCCTGTTTTTTTGCTCCAACCGGTACATAAGATTAAATTTCACTTTTTATCCTTTAAGGAAATTCTTATTTTATACACTAAACTATTATAATTGAAAAAATTAAAACTCTATATAATCTCACTGCTTGTATTTATTTCCGCTATCCAGTTATATGCCCAGAATTCGAAAGATTATTATGATAGAGGCATCAAAAAATATGAAAGAAAAGACCTTAAAGGTGCTCTTATAGATTTTACTAAAGCGATTAACTTGGATAAAAACTTTCATGAAGCTTATTATAACCGTGGGATAACAAATTACTCTCTAAATAACTTAAATGCTGCACTCTTAGATTTCAACTCTGCTATTTCCCTCAATAAAGATGATTATGATTCATACATTTACAAGGGTCTGATTGAATATGAGAATAAAGATTACGAAATGTCGGTTTCGGATTATTCAGATGCCATAAAGATTGATCCATCAAGAAGAGATGGGTACTTTAATAGGGGAATTACATACTCCGATTTCCTTAAATATAATAAAGCTATTGAAGACTTTGAACAATGTCTGAAAATTAACAGTAATGATTCAGAATCTATGATACAGATAGGAAATACACTC
>CAIUQV010000096.1 GCA_903901375.1 uncultured Ignavibacteriota bacterium | reverse complement strand
GTTTTGATTTTATTATCGAATAGAAACGTAAGTTCGTAACGCCTTAAGAAATAATTATAGTGTATGAAAGAAACTTCTTTCAGGTATTTAAAATCGATAAGCAATTCATTGCCCTGCTTTACGTAGTATATGTTTCCGGATTTATCAATCTTCAATCCGCGCTTAAAATATAATGCGGCAGCAACAACGAGCACAAATATGAACGCAAAAGGCAATGCAAGCGAGAAGTATCCGTTCACGCCCGTTGCAAGAGAGAACACCAGAGTGGAAATACCGATAGCAATTGCCCACACTTTATCCAGCAGAAAATATCCGTGCAATGCTTCGTCGGAAACTATGACGTACTTCTGGTCTTTGCTGAATTTTTTAATCACAAAGATTACAATCACTGCGGATAACGGATAGACGATAAAAGAAAGCTTCAACATAACCGGCGAGATGCTTCTGCTGTGAGAGGATGTATAGTAATTAACAGCAATAACCAATGCGAGGACTAATGCAATTAGTGCGTAGGCAATAAAAGACGGTGCCTTCTGCCGGGCTAATCCGGGTTTATTATTTGAATTACTTTCCAAGTCCTTTGATATGTGTTTGATTTATCAAAGGAAACATTATAAGCATTCTGGGAAAATATTACAATATGAAATTCTAGCGGATGTAAAAAAGATAATGAGTAGGTTCACAGAGAACAAGGAGGAGTCACAGAGAACACAGAGATTTTTCAGGCTAAGAGATTTTTCAGGCTAAGAGATTTTTCAGGCTAAGAGATTTTTGGCAAAGAGATAGAGGAATAGAACGCGGATAAGAACGGATTGAGCGGATTTGCACGGATAGTTTTCTAGCAAAGAGATTTTGAGGATTAGGTTCTCAGAGATCACAGAGGAGTCACAGAGCACACAGAGATTTTTCAGAGAAAGAGAAAATGAGAAAAGTAGAATAAATCCCCTTTGAAGAGGGCTTTGTCTTTATATCAAATTATGTTGTTTCCGGTTTTGGTTTTATCAAAGAAGCAATGACTGATACCGCAAGAATTCCTATTATGACACTGAGCGAAAGAGCTATCGGAAACTTATAAAAATCCACAATCATCATTTTCACTCCGACGAATACAAGTATTACAGACAAGCCGATTTTCAGGAAACGGAAGTACTTCATAACGCCTGAAAGTGCGAAGTACAATGAGCGCAGACCAAGAATAGCAAAGACGTTTGAAGTATAAACTATGAATGTATCGTTTGTGATAGCCAGTATAGCAGGGATGGAATCAACTGCAAACACAAGGTCGGTGAATTCTATCACGAGCAAAACTACGAACATTGGAGTTGCGAACTTCCTGCCGTCCAGCTTTACAAAAAACTTATCGCTGTGGTATTCATTCGTGACGGGGTATATTTTCTTGAACAGCCTGACAAGTATATTCTTATCGGGCTCGGCGTGCCCGTCTTTCTGAACGAGCATCTTTATACCGGTAAAAATAAGGAACGCACCGAATACATAAATGAGCCAGTGGAACTTTGTAAGCAGAGCAACTCCGGAGAAGATAAGAATGATTCTCATCACAAGCGCGCCGAAAACTCCCCAGAAAAGAATTTTATGCTGGTATAGCGAAGGCACTTTGAAGAAAGAAAAGACAAGAATAAAAACGAATATGTTATCAACGCTCAGAGATTTTTCCAGAACATAGCCTGTGAAGAATTCAAGAGCTTTAACCTTTCCCATTAAATGATAAATGCCATAGTTGAAAGCCATAGCCAGTGCAATCCAGACGAAACTCCAGATAAGTGCTTCTTTAATGTTAACTTCGTGAGATTTGCGGTGAAAAACACCAAGGTCGAGAGCCAGCATAATCAGCACAAAGACATTAAACCCAATCCATAAATAAGTTGAATCAATCATAATTATATATATTTACAGATAAAACAAAATACATTTAGAAAAGTTCGTAATGTAGAAATGCTATTTTGGAAGATTGAAAATCGGCAGAATTACTGCACTTAAGCATAGAATTATACAGCATTAATTGTTATGTTTGACGAACAAATATATTAAATTACATGGAAGAAAGTATAATCACAGAAGAAGTAAAGAAAAAGGGATGGTCCTTTAAGATAATTATGTTCTGGGTGATAGCATTCCTTATTACGGCGGGTTCTGCATATTACCAGAGAATTACCGGACCTACATATCCGAAGAGCGGAACAATAACTTTTCAGGGAAAAGATATAAAATATAAGTTCGACAGAAGCTGCGATACATCTAAAAATGTTGTTGTTAAACTTGAGAATATAGACCCAACGATAAAAGGAGTTGTAGAGTACAAAAGGTTTAAGACTGACGACGATAAAACAATCGTTGAGATGAAGAATGATAACGGTGTTCTCTCAGCAGAATTTCCAAGTGCTAAAGACAGGCATTACAGAATACCGGCACAGAAATTTGAATACAAAGTATTGCTCGTAAAAGACGACCAGAAAACAGAACTTCCGCAGCAGCCAATCGTATTAAGGTATAAGGGTGATGTGCCGATGATAATTTTACTGATACACGTGATTGTGATTTTTTCGGCAATGCTTGTTTCAACAAGGGCTGGGCTGGAATTCTTTAACAGTAAACCGAACTTCAAGAAGTTATCCATCTGGGCTCTTGCAATAATGACACTTGGCGGAATGGTGCTGGGACCGATTGTACAGAAGTATGCGTTCGGAGAATTATGGACTGGAATACCGTTCGGAATAGATTTAACTGACAACAAGACATTAATTGCATGGGTTGCGTGGGTTGTAGCGGCAGTTGCAAGTTTCCGTTCGAAGAATCCGGGAAGATGGGTACTGGGAGCGGCTTTGGTGACGCTGATTATATTCAGTATTCCGCATAGTGTACTGAGCGGGAATACGCCAGGGAAATAGGGAGAATCATTCACCACAGAGCGCACAGAGAACACAGAGAAGAGATTTTTTTAGGCAAAGAGATTAAAAGATATTTTACCACAGAGCGCACAGAGAACACAGATGAGTCACCGAGATTTTTTAGGCAAAAAGATTAAAAGATATTTTACCACAGAGCGCACAGAGAGCACAGAGGAGTCACCGAGATTTATTAGGCAAAAAGATTAAAAGATATTTTACCACAGAGCGCACAGAGAACACAGAGAAGAGATTTTTTTAGACAAAGAGAAAAAGAAGAGAAGATTTTTAGAGGTAGAGATTCCTGCTAAGAACACGCAGGAATGACAGTGGTGGGACGGTTAAGTGTTTATGGTGGGATGGTTAAGTGTTTATGGTG
>CAIUQV010000095.1 GCA_903901375.1 uncultured Ignavibacteriota bacterium | reverse complement strand
TCTCCTTAGCCAAAACTGATTATACCTTTAATACAAAATTAACTTTTCCTAATTCTTAATTAAGTTACTTTTGTAACATACGAGGTATTCCATGTTCTTTTTATCATCGGATTGTTTTTCCCGTCGGGAATAATTATCAGCAGCATTAATGGATTGATTGAAAAGAATAATTTTTAGAAATTACAAATAAACAAATTAAATATTATGAAAACAATATTATCAGCAATCTTAGTATTAGTTTTATTGACCTCAGTTTCATTTGCACAGGAAATAAATTTCAGTTCAGATGATGGTTTAAAAGGATTTTCAATCAACAACACACAAAAGAAGTTTTCCGACAATTTATTCTATGGTGGAGAATTCAGCGCAAGTTTCGGCAGTTATTCACAGGTAACGATAGCACCTTCAATAGGATACAGGTTTCACAACATGTTCAGCACGATACTGAAGGTGGGATATTCCCGTGCCTGGCAGAGCGACTTCAAAGATGCAAGCGGCAGTACGCTCGGTTACAATCAGTTTGGAACGAGCTTAACTTTCAGGTTTTCGCCGGTCAGACAGTTTTATGCATTACTTGAACCTGCATACTACAGTTACGAAACACCTGTTTACGTTACACCAACGACAGGTTTGACAGGCTATTATGATAAAGAGAGAAGAGAAGTACCGTTCATATACCTTGGAGCGGGATTATTCCAGCAGATACCGAACACAAGAGCGGGAGTAACGGCAGAGCTGAAAGTGGACGTACTGAACGACAAGAACTCACCGTACAAAAAATATGCACCGGTTTATTCAGTAGGAATAGTTTACGGATTCTAAACATAAATTAAACATAAACACAAAATGAGAAAAATATTACTTATAATATTAATCTTTGCGGCGGGAATATCTTTTGCACAAACGAAAGTGCCCGACAAAGTGAAGACGGCATTCGACGGTAAATTCCCGAATGCAGTAGTTTCGAAATGGGAAGCTGATGATGATGAATACTCGGCAGAATTCAGCAAAGACAGTATAAATTATTACGCAACGTTTGATGAAGACGGGAAGTGGATAGAAACGGGAGTGATGACTGCGTTTGATAGTCTTCCCGATGCAATAAAGAAAAGCGTGAAAGATAAATACAAAGATGAAGAAATCAAATGTGCGTACAGAATTGAAGGATTTAAAGGACTGGTATATTACGAAGTAGACGTTATAAAGAACGGAAAAGTGACAGAGCTTTACCTGAACAAAGACGGCAGTGAGGCTGACGACGATTAAACACTGAAATTTATTTCACAAACATACAGCAGGTTAAAGCCTGCTGTTTTTGTTTCAAGCAGGAAGTTTAAACTTAAACCATAAAATGTTTTCATTGTCTAAAATAATGTAAGCAGAATATAATTCTTACATTTTTATTAATTTAATTTAGTAGAATGAAAACAACAAAATTTTTCCTGTACGTTCTGATTCTGTTTTTCGGAATATCACTTGCTGACGCTTACAGCAAGCCGATGGATGCAGGTGAAGAGAACTTTGCAAGACCAAGACGCAAAGTAGTTTACGTAAAGCAGCACTGCTACGTGAGACCTGTAGTGATAGTGAAACACAAACACCACCACAGGAACCATCACAGAAGAATACTATACATACAACACTGAGAAATGGAACAAAACCCGGATAAGACTCCGGGTTTTTTGTTTACATCATATTCATAATTTATAACGGACTTTACAAACCAGGCATTATTGTCTATTTTTGTATTTACATATTATTAAATTTTATGATGAACTGGGAAAGGCTATTTTCTAAAGACAGGCTTGAGGAGACAAAAACGGGTTCTGCGAGCAAGACGAGGACAACTTTTGAAGTGGATTTCGACAGGGTTGTGTTTTCATCGGCTTTCAGGAGACTGCAGGATAAGACGCAGGTGATTCCCCTGCCGG
>CAIUQV010000094.1 GCA_903901375.1 uncultured Ignavibacteriota bacterium | reverse complement strand
GCAAGATATTATGATGCAAGAGTGGGTAGGTGGAGTCAGATAGAACCACTGCTTGATAAGTATGTAATTTTTTCTTGATAATTAGCGCTTTCCGAAGGAGTAAAATAATTATTCCTCAGATAGAATCATTCTATAACCAATTCCCTGTTCGGTGAGAAATATTTTCGGTGATTTTGGGTCTTTTTCAAATACTTTTCTGAGGTTCGATATATAAATTCTAAGATACTGTGTTTCGTCGGAATAGTACATTCCCCATATTTCTTTCAGTATAAACTGGTGAGTTAATACTTTGCCTGCGTTTTTAAGGAAGAGCAACAAAAGCGAATATTCAGTAGAAGTAAGTTTACATTCAAGTTTTCCTTGTTTAACTATTCGTGTTGAGACATCGAGAGAAATGTTACCGTTCCTGAGGACAGGTTCGTTATTAACCATATTTACATGACGCAGAGCAACTCGGACACGAGCAAGAAGTTCGCCGGTATTGAAAGGTTTAGTGATATAATCATCCGCACCAGAGTCGAGAGCTTCGATAATATCTTTTTCTGAGTTTCTGACAGAAAGAATAAGCACAGGAATGTTTGTGAATTCCCTTACTTTTTTGAGTACAGAAATACCGGTATCATCTGGAAGTCCAAGATCAAGGATGAGCAAATCAGGTTTACGATTAGCACATTCGACTATAGCTTTGGATGCAGTATCTGCTTCAAATACTTCAAAGTTAATAGATTCAA
Organism: uncultured Ignavibacteriota bacterium; assembly: GCA_903901375.1. Classification (GTDB taxonomy): domain Bacteria; phylum Bacteroidota; class Ignavibacteria; order Tepidaquicellales; family Tepidaquicellaceae; genus CAIKZJ01. Next base: position 12,400 of record CAIUQV010000094.1, on the reverse strand, counting down.
AACTAATACGGAGAAGCCGTCTAATCTGTATTTCATCGTCAACGATAAGTATTTTAAATTTATTTTTCATTTACCTGATACTTAATCCGGTTAGGTAATTTAATTTCGAACATCACACCACCTGTTTCAACATTCTTAACACTGATAAATCCGTCGTGCGCTTCAACGAATCCTTTCGCGATTGACAAACCAAGTCCGCTTCCGCCTGTTTTAGATTTATCAGCCCGATAGAACTTATCGAAGATAAAATTAATATGTTCAGCAGCAATCCCCTCTCCGGAATCTTTTATAAAAATATAAATAAATTCTTCATCCCAATCAGCAGTCAAATGAATCTCAGATTCAGCATCAGAGTATTTAATACTGTTAAGAAGAATATTCTTAATCACCTGTTCCATCAGACCAATATCAATGTGTACAAGAGGCATATTATCCGGAACGTTTTTAATGATTTGTCTTCTTCCGATTTCATTTTCGTGTTTCTGAAGTGAGACGTTAAAAAGGTCGTGCACATCGCACCAGGTGAAGTTCGGGGCAAGTCTTCCCGATTCGAGTCTTGCCATATCGAGAAGATTTTCCACTAAAGTATTCAGACGTTCACCGCCGGTATGAATTTCGTTTATCAGTCTGAGTATATTTTCTTCGGACAGGTTTGTGTTCTTATCGAGTATAAGCGAAGTGGAACCAATGATTGCAGAAATAGGAGTTTTCAACTCGTGCGAGATACTGTCGAAAAGATTTTTATACAGCTTTTCACTTTCCTTAAAAAGTTTATTCCTGTTTGCTGCATCTGAAAGGACTTCCCTTTCAATAGCTGAGGCGAACTGATTAACAAATACATTTAAGAAACTTTCCTCTTCGTATGAAATACGTTTATCATTTAAACTTATACCGACAACTCCATAAATTCCTCTTGGTCCCTGAATGGGAATGAATGTGAAATCAGTTTCGGGCAGTGTATCAGTAAACTTTCCTGCCATCTTTCTATTAGCAAACACCCATTGAGCGACTCCATAATCTTTATCACTAAGAGAAGTATTATTAATTTTACCGTTTTCATCTGACAGCACAACGTACGATTCAGCAGAAAATACTTTCTTAACATTTTTTATAAACGCGTCTGTAACAGCAGTCAAATTTGAAGAAACCGACAAATCATTAGCAAGCTGATAGAGTGCTGTAGCATTTTCTTCTCTCTTTCTAAGCAGAATTTCTTTAGAACGAATTTTTGATGTGAGAATACTTGAAACTATGGCAATAATGTAGAACAAAACAAAAAGCAGAGCATCTTCGGTCTTCGATATAACGAATGTAAAATGAGGAGGAACGAAGAAGAAATTCCAGATAAGCGGACTTATAAAACTTGCGACAAGCACAGGTCCCGGACCGAAATAAAGCGGTAGAACCGAAATCACAAACAGAAGTATTAAAGCCACAGACTGGTATCCGAAAAAGGATGCAACAGGATACAACAATGCTGAAACGAGAATAACGCAAAGTGAAGAAAGAATGTATTTTAAGGAAGAAGACTTAGGTGAAGGAAATCCGAAAATAGTTTTACTATTATCTTCAACATTCTCAGAGACTATATAAATATCTATATCACCACTTTCTTCAATTAACTTTTGTACAATATTCTTAGTGAATAATCTGGATATACCTTTTCTAACAGATTTACCTATAATTATATCAGTAACGTTTTCTTTTCTTGCGGTGCGGATAATACCTTTAACAATATCCTCATCAGCAGTTGAAATAAATTCCGCTCCAAGTTCCTTTGCAAGTCCGATATTATCGTTAAGTATCTTTTTATCCTCAATACTGAGGGCTTTCGAAGTTTCGACGTTTACAGCAACAAGCGAAGCTTCCATAGTGTATGATACTTTTCTCGCCCACCTAATCAATGCTGCCGACGAAGGGCTTGAACTGATTGCTATTAAAATTCTCTGGCCTGATTTCCAGGGTCCGCTGATTCTGTTTTCAGACATATAATCCCGTAATTGTCTGTCAACTCTTTCAGCAGTAATCCTTAAAGACATTTCCCTTAGGGCAGTAAGGTTACCTTTCCTGAAGAAGTTTTTAATAGCTTTTTCGGATTTATCTTTTGTGTAAACTTTTCCTTCATTCAGACGCTGTAAAAGTTCATCGGGAGATATATCCACGAGTTCAATTTCGTATGCCATATCGAGAATAGTATCAGGGACAGTTTCCTTGATAACAATACCGGTTATATTGCTAACAAAATCTGTTCTGCTTTCGAGATGCTGAACGTTAATAGCAGTATAGACATCAATACCATTGTTAAGAAGTTCGAGAACGTCGAGGTATCTTTTTGTATGACGTGAGCCGGGAGCATTAGTATGAGCGAGTTCATCTACGACAACGAGTTTTGGTTTTCTCTGAAGAATAGCATCGAGGTCCATTTCTTCAATAGAAATACCTTTGTAATTAATTTGTTTTCTGGGGATCTGCTCGAGATGAAACAGAAGGAATTCAGTTTCGTGTCTGCTGTGAGTTTCGACGTATCCGATAACCACATCAATACCTTTACCGCCAGCCTTGCTTGCATCCTGGAGCATAGAAAATGTTTTACCAACACCTGCACACATACCAAGATATAATTTCAGCTTACCTTTTTTCCCGAGTTCTTCCTGTTTCTTAATATTCTCAAGAAGCTCGTCAGGATCCGGTCTTGAATCTTCTTCCATACTACAATTTATCAATTTCTAAATTAATCAATAATACATTAATTCGTTCTTCACAAAGAATACCAATCTGCTGCTTTTCAGCGAAAAGCTCAATAAGATTGAGTAAAGACCTGCGTTTACTTTCATCGAAATTACGAGCAGCACTAATTCTATCTGTTTGCAGAATTGCAGACTGCTTAGAAATGTGCGGGTCTATACCGCTTGCAGAATATGACATCATTTCAGAGGGGACTTCTGTATTATTATGAAGGTTGTTCCTTTGCTTAAATGCATTACATAGTGAATCGGATTTCAACTTATATTCTTTACTTGCTATAGCAAGATTACTGCCGCCTGACGGCATTGAAGAATATCCATTGTACGATGGTCTTGGCTGGAAATACTTATTGCTCTCAAACTGCTGTGCAATAAGTTCAGAACCAATTACGACACCATCTTTTTTAATAAGACTTCCGTTTGATTTGAACGGAAATATCAGTTGTCCGAAACCTGTGACGAACAACGGGTAAACAATACCGGTCAGGATTGTAAATGCAAAGACCGACTTTAGTGATTTTATAATTATATCTTTAATCATACAAGTTTTAATAAAGTTATTAATATGTCAATTAGTTTTATTCCGATAAACGGAACGACAAGTCCGCCGAGACCATAAATCAACAAATTCTTTCTAAGTACAGCAGACGCGCCCATAGGCTTGTACTTAATACCTTTAAGGGCAAGAGGAATAAGCATAACGATGATTATTGCATTAAAAATAACAGCAGAGAGAATTGCACTCGAAGGACTATGAAGTTTCATTATGTTCAGAACAGCGAGCGGACCGTTTCCATTAAAGGAATACAAAGTAAGGAACAGAGCGGGCAGGATTGCGAAATATTTAGCAACATCGTTTGCAATACTGAATGTAGTTAAAGCACCGCGTGTCATTAACAATTGTTTGCCTGTTTCGACAACTTCAATAAGTTTAGTCGGATTGCTGTCGAGGTCAATCATATTTCCTGCTTCACGTGCCGCCTGAGTACCGGTATTCATAGCGATACCGACGTCTGACTGTGCGAGTGCGGGTGCATCGTTAGTACCATCGCCAATCATACCAACAAGATGTCCTTTATTCTGTTCATCGCGAATCATTTTAAGTTTATCTTCGGGTTTCGCTTCAGCCAGGAAGTCATCTACACCTGCTTCAGCAGCGATTGCAGCGGCAGTCAGTGAATTATCGCCTGTAATCATAACAGTCTTAATACCCATTTTCCTAAGCTGTGCAAAGCGCTCTTTAATACCTCCTTTAACTATATCTTTAAGTCTGATGACTCCAAGAATTTTTCTGTTAACGGACACAACCAAAGGAGTACCGCCTTTGCCTGAAACGCCGTCAACGATTTCTTTAAGCTCATCCGGTATAAAGCCCCCCGATTTTTCTACATAGTTTGTGACCGAGCTAAATGCCCCTTTTCTGATTTCTTTTACGGAACCAGAATCGGCAATATCTATTCCGCTCATTCTTGTTTCAGCGGTAAAGGGAACGAAAGATGCATTCACAGGAATATTTTCTTTAGAGCGGAGAAAATACTTTTCCTTTGCAAGCTTCAGAATTGAGCGGCCTTCAGGAGTTTCATCCGATAGAGATGATAGCATTGCTGCTTCAGCAAGGTCTTTGGAGTCGATATTTCTGACAGGAATAAATTCTGTAGCCATTCTGTTTCCAAGAGTGATAGTACCGGTTTTATCGAGCAAAAGTACATCAAGGTCCCCTGCCGCTTCGATAGCTCTTCCGCTCATAGATATAACATTCTTTTTGATAAGTCTGTCCATACCGCTGATTCCGATAGCACTGAGAAGACCGCCGATAGTTGTAGGGATTAAACAAACGAGGAGTGAAATGAGTACTGGTACACTTAGATAATTATCACCGGAAGAAAAAGCAGATGCGTAGTTTGTAAAGAACGGAAGAGTAAGGACTGCGAGCAGAAAAATGATAGTAAGCCCTGCGAGTAATAATGTTAAAGAAATTTCGTTAGGAGTTTTCTGTCTTTTAGCACCTTCAACGAGTGAGATGAGTTTATCCATAAAAGTACTTCCCGGGTCAGCTGATATTTTAATAACAATCCTGTCGCTCAAAACTGATGTACCGCCTGTAACAGCGCTTCTGTCACCGCCTGCTTCTCTGATAACGGGAGCAGATTCACCCGTAATTGCGGATTCATCAACACTTGCAATACCTTCTACTACTTCACCGTCTGAGGGAATTACATCGCCGGACTGGCAGACGACTAAATCACCTTTGCTTAGTGTTTCGGCATCAACGGTAGAAATATTTCCATTTAAGAATAGATTAGCGTTCAATTGTTTTCTTGATTTCCTTAAAGATTCTGCCTGTGCTTTTCCTCTGCCTTCTGCGATAGATTCAGCGAAGTTAGCAAACAGGACAGTGAACCAGAGCCATATTGCAATCTGGAATTCGAACAAAGTAAACTTTCCGTTAACAGAATTTATTAAAAGAATTATCGTAGTCAGAAATGAACCAATAGCTACAATAAAGATTACAGGGTTCTTTATTAAAGAAACGGGATTTAATTTTCTGAATGAATCGAAGGATGCATTCATTATGATTTTATAACCGAACATTTTATTTTCAGATTTTGACATATCAGATTCCTCCTCCATAAACCATTATTAAATGTTCCACAACAGGTCCGAGACTAAGTGCAGGAAAAAATGTTAATCCGCCTATAATAATTATAACCGAGATTAGCAGAAGAATGAACAGGGAGTTATCTGTCCTGAATGTTCCCTGAGATTCGGGTGAAATATTCTTTTTAACGAGGTTACCTGCGATAACCATAACAGGGATAATCACACCGTACCTGCCGATAAGAATTCCGAGACCGATAAGAAGATTATAAAAAACGCTACCGGCGTTTAATCCTGCGAAGGAACTTCCGTTATTACCGGCGGCGGAAGCGAATGCATAAAGAATTTCGGAAAAACCGTGCGATGATGAAGACGACAATGCGGCTATACCTTCAGCGGAAACAAGACTTAAGGCAGTAAAGAGAAGAATAACAGAACTTGGCAGAAGAATTGCAATAATGGACATTTTAATGTCGAGTGCTTCAATTTTCTTACCTAAATATTCAGGTGTTCTGCCAACCATAAGACCTGCGATGAAAACCGTTATAATTACGAATATCAGCATACCATAAAGCCCGGAGCCCACACCACCGAAAATAATTTCACCGAGCATCATATTCAGGAATGCAACCAATGCAGATAAAGGCGTCAGGCTGGAATGCATTGCGTTAACGGAACCGTTCGAAGCTGCCGTAGTGGCAGTTGACCAGATAACGCTGTTGACAACTCCGAAGCGGGTTTCTTTTCCTTCCATATTAAGAGCACTTTGCAGTAAAGGATTGTGTGAAAATTCCGAATAAACAGAAACGAATAAGCCTGCAGAAAAAAGCAAAAGCATAACTATGAAGATAACCTGTCCCTGTTTTTTTGAGCCGACCATTCTTCCGTACGTAAACGTAAGTGCAGCAGGAATCAGTATAAGAGAAAGCATCTGGAACAGATTACTTAACGGTGTAGGGTTTTCAAAAGGATGTGAGCTGTTTGCATTGAAAAAGCCGCCGCCATTAGTACCGAGCTGCTTAATTGCAATCTGCGAAGCAGCAGGACCCAGCGGGATTATTTGTTCAGCGCCTTCAACTGTTTTAGCTAAGGAGTAATCAGAGAAGTTCTGAACGACACCCTGGCTGATGAGGATAAAAGAAAATATAAGTGATAGTGGTAAGAGAACATAAACAATACTTCTTATCAGGTCAGACCAGAAATTACCAAGAGTAATTCCGCTTCTTTTAACAAGACTACGGATTAGGGCGAGCAAAACAGTGATGCCGGTTGCAGCGCTTAAAAAGTTCTGTACAGTAAGTCCGAACATCTGTGAACCATAAGTAAGAACAGTTTCGCCGGCGTACGACTGCCAGTTTGTGTTAGTAACAAAACTGACAGCGATATTCAGAGCAAGATGAAACGGTATTTTATCCTTTATACCCTGATTGAAAGGAAGGTATAACTGAAGAAGCAGAATTGCCAGCAGGAATAAGAAGCCAGTCATATTAAATATGAGGATTGACAAAAGATATTCTTTCCAGTTCATTTCCTTCTCAGGATGAATTTTCAGTAATCTGTAAAGAAGTTTTTCAAGCCAGCCGAGAGGCATTTTGAGAAAATGCTTACCGTCAGTAAAAACATTAAACATAAATTTCCCGAGCAGAGGGCTTAGAGTTATCAGCAGAAAAAAGAAGACTGCTAACTGTATATAGTCATTAATTTTCATTTAGAATTTCTCCGGTTTAATGAGAACATAAACCAAGTACAGAAGAATAAGAAAAGAGATTATTCCGCCTGCTATGTATTCTATATTCATTTTATTATAAATTAGTTATACAAAAATACTTTAGATGATGTATATAGAAAATCAAATCATTGCGGGAAAGTATAAAATGTTTATAAAGATGTAATTACAGGAATATCATGGGTTTAGGTCAGGATCATTTATATTTTATCTGTTTGATATGTAGAGATTCCATTTACCAGATGTTTTGGAGAGAAAGAAGACCAGCAAATAAATACAAGTGATGATGAATATGCAATAGTTTTAATAGAATGATAGAATAAGACTAGGAGGGTCAATATTTAAGAAGTGCTACTGACAAATAGGATATTTGTAAAGTTACTTTAATAGCAACATACGTTTAGATGACACAAAGCCATTCGCAGTAATTCTGTAGAAATACACACCGCTGGTGAGAGAGCCGGCATCAAAGGATACTTCGTAGGTTCCGGGATTGAGTTTTTGGTTTACGAGCGTTTGTACTTCGCGACCTGTGACGTCATACACTTTTAGTTGTACGAGATCCCCGCCGGGTACACGCGGGGATGACATCGCGGGAATGCTGAACTTTATGTTTGTTGTCGGGTTGAACGGGTTAGGGTAGTTCTGTGATAGCGAGTATGCAGTTGATATTTCTGTGCTGATGTTTTGAATGCCGATAATTTCGGAGAGCGAGCGGCGCCAAATATAATTGTCACTTGTTCCAGCAAATATATAATTGTTTATTATTAGTAATGAATATATTCTCAAAAGATTATTAAATCCCTGATTCTTATTTATCCAGTTAGTGCCGTTATTTGTTGAAAGGTAAACACCTCCAAATGAATAATTATTCGTTTCTGTTCCTGCAAATACATTATTTCCGTAAGATGCAAGCGACCAAACAGAAATAATGCCTAAAGATGTTTGTGTCCAGTTATTACCATTATTAGTAGAAAGATATACACTATTATTAAGATAAGGTGATGAAGTACCTGCAAAAAGATTATTTCCAATTGTTGAAAGTGAAAATATAGATTGGTCATTCAATCCAGTTTGAGTCCAACTTAAACCATTATTAGTTGATAAATATACTCCGTATTGAATAGTTCCAGCAAATATATTATTTTCTATCTTGGCCATAGAATAAACAACTTTACCAGTTAACGCTGTTTGTGTCCAATTTGCTCCATTATTTGTGGAGATATGTACACCCCAATTATTGTATGCTAATCCTGCAAAAATATTATTGCCAACTACTATCATTGCGTGAGTATGGCCACCAATTAACGAAGTTTTGGTCCAGTTTAAACCATTATTTGATGAAATAAATACTCCTCCTGTTCCATTTGGATAGTCACCTGTACCTGCAAAAACAAAATTATCTTTACTCACGAATGAGTAAACATGAGTACTATCTAAATCCGTTTGTATCCAATTAATACCGAAGTTAGTTGAAAGATAAACTCCATTTGGAGTGCCTGCCAATATATTATTTCCGCTTGCCCCTAATGAATAAACAGATTGTACTCCTGAGCCAATACACTGCACCCACTGTGCATTAACGTTTACTGCTACGAGCATTACGAAGATTGTGATTAGCTTTTTCATAGTCTGATTATAAAATTATTTAATTAGCAGCATCTTCTTTGTTTCGGAAAAATTTCCTGTTACAAGTTTATAGAAATATACGCCGGTGTTTAGCGCGGAGCCGTCGAACGAGGCTTCGTACGTGCCGGGCTGTAGTCTTTCGTTTACGAGCGTTTGTACTTCGCGACCCGTGACGTCATACACTTTTAGTTGTACGAGATTCCCGCCGGGAACACGCGGGGATGACACCGCGGGAATGCTGAACTTTATCTTTGTTACGGGGTTGAAGGGGTTGGGGTAGTTCTGGATAAGCGAAAAATTGTCAGGAATTTTTACACTTTCATTCTTTACATTCACTATTCCTTTAGGATTGTAAATAACCACTTCGTTCGTATTCCCTATCCATAGATTAAAATATTTATCATAATTCAAACAATTTACTCCACCATTGTTTATAAGCTGAAATCCATTTCTAGAGTATCTATATAATCCAAATGATGTATTGAAATATGCACTTGAATCGTCTGATATAATATCAGGTACAGAGTTGTTTCCTAGATTTAATGAATCCATTAAATTGAAATTTGTCCAAATATTCTGTACTGAATTAAACTTAGCTGCTCCTCCAAACATTGTTCCGACCCATTTATTTCTACTTTTGTCAATATAAAGTGAAAGCACTACATTATCAGGAATTCCCGAATTTTGCATATTGTAATAGTTCAAACTTCCATTGCAATATCTTGCCAGCCCTTTTAATCCCGCAGCAATCCATAGTGTGTCGCCTGCAAAATCCATTTGAAATGAACCCGAATAAAACCCTCCATTGGCCGTATCGAATAAAGTCCAATTTGAGTTATCAAATTTAGCAAGTCTTCCTCTTGTTACCATCCATTTAGTATCGTTACTATCCACAGCAATACAACTTACACCGACTAAAGGTGAGTTGCTCGAATTATAAAGTATCCAGTTTTGTCCGTCATACCTGCCTAATCCTTTTTCTGAAATAATCACCCACATAATTCCGTTTCTGTCAAATACTATATCTCTAATCTTATTTCCGGGTACTCCCGAATTTGCTGAATCGTAACGTGTCCATTGATTATTATAAAACTTAACTATTCCGCTGTCTGATGTCCCAATCCATTTCGCACCATATCTGTCCGGAGTTATACAGGTAACATCATCGTTAGGTAAACCTGAATTACCCGAATTATAAACTATAATGTTCTGCGGATAAGCACTTAAAACAAGTGTTAAGAAAATTAATAACGTAAGGAAATATTTTAAACAGATGCGCTTTAACATTAAATAACTTTTAATTGATTATTAATTCCTCTAAGGGAGCATATGAATTTACCGGAATAAATCTGAAGAGAAATACTTTTGCGGAGATTAAACAAAATACAATAACGGCAACTCATATCATCATTCTGTTTTTTTAATTATATAAATAAAATATACGTAATATACCGTATAAGCAATATAAAAATATTTAATGATGTCCGGAGAATTAAGGTTTTATAAACGGGACTATTGTTTACGAAGAGATTTATAGATTTCCCAGTTACCCGATTTCTTTTCAGGGATGAAGTTTTCAAATTTGATCTTTTCTTTGCTGCGGATTAGGAGATAATCTACGGGTTTATAGTATTCGTCGAAGTTGATGGTGTTATCAATCCATTCTTTGTAAGAAGGCAATGTGTCAACCGAAACGTTTCTTTTAATGAGTCCGAAACGGTAGTCTATAAGTCCTGTTGTGATGCCGTTGTTCCAGACGGTGTAGTACATAGGGAAATGTGCATAGATTTTGCTGCCGCGGAAGTCATTGTCGAGCATAACACCAGCAAGTTTCAGGTTTGAGCTATCCGGGAATATATCCCTGCTGAAATCGGCAGTAGATTTTTTGAAATCGAGCATATAGTCAAGGATAATGACTGAATGAGCGAGTATAAGTACGGGAATGATAATCTTTACGTATTTTAATGCTTTATCACGCAGGTTTATGCCTGAGATTAATGTAATAATCAGAAGAAAAAGTATTACAGAATATCTTTCGAAGATAACATTCTGACCGGGAATGATATCGGGGAGGAATATGTAACAGGCGAAGGTTATGCCGGTAAGGATAAATAAGAACCTGTTGTTTGCCGTGTTTAAAAGTGAGTCGGTTTTTGACTTTATGAGGAAATATATAAAATACAGCAAAATAGGGATTGTCATAATGAGGGAATGGTAGGCACCGTTTGGACCTCCGAGGAAGAAGGAATTATCTATTACCAAAAGTATCATAAACCTGTCCCAGAGAGTGGTGAAATAGTTTGAAGTATAGTAGGTTAACATATATGGTAATAAGGGAGTTGTGCCTCCCTGGCTATCCTGCAGATAAGCATATATCATAATAGCAAGAACGGGCAGGACTGAGATGAAATTTACGGCAATTTGAGTGATGTTTTTTCTCTGATAGACGACTGTGAGCAGTGCGAAAATAAGAACGGTGAAGATTGCCATCTGGAAATGGAGACTGAATGTGATAATGAACAGAATCCATATAAAATACGCATATTTGAGTTTGTTTTGGATGAAATACTGATAAAATGATGCAATTGTGAGGAAAAGTACGGGTACAGACATTGTGTAGCTGACGAATCCCCAGTGGACGTTATGATTTATAAGAAAAATGAACGAAAGAAGCGAAAAGAGAGTGTTCCCTTTCAGGATTTTTATTAGGAGAAAGACTGAAAACGGGAAGATAAGGATGTAGATAGTGTAGAATATCCTGCTGGCGGATTCAACGTCGGGGAAGATGCTGAGCGAGCAGAAGTACATATAGAAGATGTTTGACTTGATGAGTGTCGGGATGGCGAAGAACTTACTGAACAGCAAAGCGGGATTGTCGAAGTTCTTTATGATGACACTTTCTGCCAGATGGAATGGCAGGTCGACGAACGGGAGGACGGGAAGATGGTACAGCCAGAAGATGTTCACTGCTGAGAAGACGGTGATAAGGGCTAGTGATATTTTATCGGTTCTGGTCAAGGTGATGATAAATTATTAATACCTTCCCAAGCCGGAGCTTGGGAAGGAGGGAGTTTGTTTTAAATATTTTGAAAAAATACTAATCTTAATCTTTGCTAACATAGTCTTCAATTGGAGGACAGCTGCAGACGAGGTTTCTATCGCCGTATGCATCGTTTATTCTTCCGACAGAAGTCCAGTATTTATTCTTTCTTAGAGATTCGACAGGGAAAGCTGCTTTTTCCCTTGAATATGCGTGCGTCCAGTCGTTCCGGCAGACATCTTCTGCAGTATGCGGAGCGTTGTGCAGAGTATTGTCAGTATCGCTCATAGTTCCGTTTTCGATTTCAGTAATCTCTTCTCTGATTTTAATCATTGCATCGCAGAACCTATCGAGTTCTTCTTTCGATTCGCTTTCAGTAGGTTCGAACATAAGTGTTCCGCCGACAGGGAAAGATACAGTCGGTGCGTGGAAACCGAAGTCCATAAGGCGTTTTGCAATATCGATGACTTCGACCTTAGCAGTATGCTTGAATTCGCGCATATCGAAAATTAATTCGTGTGCGACGCGTCCCTTTATACCTGTATAAAGTACTTTGTAATGTGCGCTAAGTCTGTCTTTCACGTAGTTTGCTTCGAGTATAGCATACTTTGTTGCTTCTGCTAAACCAGCACTTCCCATCATTTTAATGTATGCAAAAGGAAT
>CAIUQV010000093.1 GCA_903901375.1 uncultured Ignavibacteriota bacterium | reverse complement strand
GGCAGCGACTCTGTTACAATTGGTATTTGTCACGATAAATCAAGATGCAAAGAAATTTTATCTTATTATAACATTCCTAATTCAAAGTTCTTCATAACAGACTCACCTGTTAAGAACGATTCAGGATTTAAGTACCCAAAGTTTGTAAAGCCCCTTCACGAAGGTTCATCAAAAGGAATTTACGATTCCTCTCTCGTGAAGAATCTCGAAGAATTAAACAATGAAATATCAAGAATCAAATCGAGTTACAGGCAGCCGGCTTTGGTAGAAGATTTTATTCCGGGTAAAGAGTTTACAGTTGCAATGCTCGGCAATGGTGATGACCTTCGTGTTCTTCCCATCGTAGAAATAAACCTCGATTCAGTTCCTGAAGGGTTTAACAAGATTTATTCCTACGAAGTGAAATGGTTTTTTGACACAAGAGAAAATCAACTGGACATTTTCAAATGTCCTGCCGAAGTAGAGAAAAGTATCTACGAACATATTGAAAAGGTATGTAAAGATACTTTCAGAGTTTTAAGAATCAGAGACTGGGCAAGAATAGATGTCCGTCTCGATGAAAACAACGTACCGAACATTATTGAAATAAATCCGCTTCCCGGTATTCTTCCTGATCCGGCGGATAACTCGTGTTATCCGAAGGCAGCCAGACACGCGGGAATGGATTACAATGCTGTTCTTAACGCTGTATTAAACGAAGCTGTAAAGAGGTATTCAAAAGAATAAAATTATTAATCGGAATCGTAAGCTTAAATATTATTAAATGAAAGTAAGTATTCTGTACAACGACCCGCTGCAATACACTAAAGACCGTATCTGGGACGACGGTGTCACTGATATTGATCAGGTTGACGAAGCTATTGATATGTCCGAATATGGTGTTCTGGATGAAATGAAATCTGTTCAGCGTGCACTTAAGACAAGTAATCACGAAACCAAAATCGTTCCCGTTGCTCTCGACCCTTTTAAACTGATAGACGAGCTGAGAAATAACCGTCCCGATATGATTTTTAATCTGTGCGAATCTCTCGACGGCGACCCGACTCAGGAAATGACTATCGCTGCACTCTTCGAAATGCTGAAGATTCCTTACACAGGTTCCCGTGCTCTCACTCTTGGTCTTGCTCTGAATAAATCACGCGTAAAGGAAATACTTAATTATTATAATATTCCAACTGCATTACATTTTATTTCAACTAATCCTTCAAAGCTTTCAGAAGAAGGATATTCACGTGTAAAAGATAATTATCCTCTTATTGTTAAACCATCACGCGAAGACGCAAGCATTGGTATAGAAAACAATTCAATCGTTCATGATGAAGCGGCACTGAAGAAAAGAATAGAGTTTGTACTCGATAAACATAAACAGCCCGCACTCGTTGAACAGTTTATTGACGGCAGGGAAATTAACGTCAGCGTTGTTGGTAATGTTGTAAACGACATTAACGATTTAATTGTATTCCCGATTTCTGAAATAGATTTTTCAGCACTGCCTTCGGAACTTCCGAAGATTGTTAGCTATAACAGCAAGTGGATGTATAACACTGTTGAGTTCGCAGGCACTAAAGCTGTCTGTCCTGCAAAGAACCTGTCTCCAGAACTTGAGGCTTTGATTCAGAAGACAGCAAGAACCGTGTACCATCTGATTGGTGCTTCAGACTATGCAAGAGTTGATTTCAGGGTTAAAGATGGTGTTCCTTACGTGCTTGAACTTAATCCTAATCCGGATATTTCTTCTGACGTTGATGAAGATACAGGTTTCACAAGAAGCGGAAAAGCATACGGATGGACGTATGAACAGTTAATATCAAACGTAATTGATTTTGCCGATAAGAGATGGCAGAGAATATTTGCAGAAAAAGCATAATGATTAGAAATTTAATAAATACTGACAGAGATAAGATTTACAACATACTCGTTGATACAAAAAACTTTAACGAAGACGAGATTAAAATTGCTATGGAACTGATAGATGTTTATCTGAATGACAAAGACCAGAAAGATTATGAAATATTTGTTGATGAGAATGAAGATAAAGTTTTAAACGGTTATGTGTGTATAGGTCCGAGACCGCTTACAGTCGGAACTTATGACCTGTACTGGATTGCTGTTAATCCAAACGTTCAGTCAAGAGGAATAGGAAGTAAATTAATTTCTCATATTGAGAATTATTTAAAAGATAAATCAGTTAGATTAATTTTAATAGAGACAAGCGGTAAACTATCGTATGAAAAGGAAAGAAAATTCTATGAAAAGAATATGTACGATAAGTTTGTCGAGATAAAAGATTTTTATAATGTCGGAGACTCTCTCGTAATTTACGGTAAGTATATCTGATGTTTATGAGTTTTAAAATATTTAATAACTAATATAAGGAATACTTTATGGAACTTTGGCAACAAATGATTCGCGACAGTGTTCATTCTGTTGACCAGCTGGTCGAGAAATTCGGAATAGACCGTGAGGTTGCATCCAAGCTTGATAAATTTTTTCAGGCAAGGGTAAACCCTTACTATCTGTCCCTTATCAGAGAACCAAATGACCCTATCTGGCGTCAGTGTGTTCCAGACGAAGTCGAGCTCGAGGATATTGATGCACCTGAAGACCCATTGAACGAAGATGATATGAGTCCGGTGCCTAACATCACTCACCGTTATCCTGACAGAGCTCTTTTTCTCGTAACATCTCAATGCGGACTCTACTGCAGGTTCTGCACCCGTAAAAGAAAAGTAGGCGACTCACATAAAATTTCGATGAGTACTCTTGAATCTGCTTTTAAATACCTTGAACAGCATACGGAAATCAGCGACGTGATTCTTTCCGGCGGTGACCCGTTAATGCTGACTGATGCTATGCTCGAAAAGATTCTTATGCGTCTCCGTACCATAAAACACATTCAGGTTATTCGTCTTGGTACAAAAATGCCATGCGTTTTACCGCAAAGGATTACTACTAAGCTCGTTAACATGCTTAAAAAGTATCATCCTATTTATATCAACACTCATTTCAACCATCCATGGGAAATTACTGAAGAAAGTAAAAAAGCCTGCGGTATGCTCGTTGATGCCGGATGCCCTGTTGGTAATCAGGCAGTTCTTATGAAAGGTGTTAATGATAATCCTGAGACAATGAGAGAACTGATGAAAGGACTTCTTGCAATGAGAGTTCGTCCTTATTATATATATCAGGCAGACCTTACAAAGGGTGCAAACCATTTCAGGACTCCTTTAAGTGTGGGACTTGATATAATGGATAAACTGCGCGGTCATATTTCTGGACTTGCCGTACCGCAGTTTGTGATTGATGCCCCCGGTGGCGGAGGAAAGATTCCAATGCTTCCTAATTATGTTCTTTCGAGAGACGATGATAAAATTATACTTCGCAACTATAAATATAATATATACGAATACCCGGAATCGAAAGATGCTACGAAGGTAACAGACAAAAATGTATACCTGCGTAAAAACAGAAGAAAGAAACAACCGGCAATTACTGAGGCTGAACTTATAAAGAACATTAAAATACCCGTTCTTAACGATCAGTAATCTTTAAATTATAATAATATACACAAAAGGTCATCATAAGATGACCTTTTTTATTATAGTAATTCCCCTCCTTGGAGGATTACTGCGAAGCAGGGGGGTGGGTTTTCAGTTATAAGATTGTAAAACAAGCATCTTACTTGCTGATATTGTTATTAATAATTAATGAAACCTTTTCGGCCTCCCCCTCGTCTTAACAGGTAAAACAAGTTAAACCGAAAGGAGCTTTAAAATGACAGGCAAAGATTTAGAAAATATTGTAGTCCCAATATTTGCATTCGTGTTCATATTCGGGTTTCCGGCAATAATAGCTCTCTGGGCTATCTACACAAAACACAGAGAAAGAATGAGATTGATAGAAAAAGGAATCTCACCTGAAGAAGTAAAGAAATACTTCTCAAACGTGGAAAGAAAACCTCGCAATGCATTCGGTGCTTTAAAATGGGGGATATTATTCCTTTTCCTTGGAGCAGGAATATTCACTGCAAACATACTGGAACAAATGTATGATTTAAGTGATGGTGTAACTACAGGATTGGTTATATTTTTCATCGGACTCGGATTTGTTGTGTATTTCCTAATCGCAAACAGTAACGCAGGTAATAAACCCGTTGAATCAAAACCAACTTTACCAAACAATTAAACCTTACAATTATGGAAAACAAGAAGAGTTTTATAGTTTGGATTATACTACTGATTATCACAACAGCTATGCTTCTTCCGTCACAGGGTTGCAGTCTGTTCAGGAAAAAGTATGCAAAGATGGATACAAAAGAGTTTAAGCTTAAGGCTTCAAACTACAAAAAGATGGAAGTTGAGAATCCAAACGGAGATATTACTATTAAAAGAAGTGATAACGATAGCGTTATTACAATTAAAGCTGAAATTACAAAATACGTTACCAAGAAAGAACTTGATCAACCGACAAAAGATGTATTACTTGACATAGATTCTTCAGGTTCTACTTTAAGGATTGCCGATATTACGAACAAATATGACAATTCTTTTCATATACAGTTTAATTTGCATAAATCAACAAGCGTAGATTATATTATTTATGTCCCTTCAGGTATTGAGATAAGTGTTGACGGTACTAACGGAAAGGTTAATCTGAAAGAATTTAATAACGATGTTAAAGTTGAACTTACAAACGGCAACCTTAATATTGATAATGTTTATGGAAAGCTGAAAGTTGATTTAACCAACGGCAGCATTTCTGCAAAACTTGACTCTACAAAGAGTCTTGATTTTGAAACAACAAACGGTAATATTAAACTTGAAGTTGGTGAAAAGTTTTCGGGAAATTTCACTGCAAAGACAGTTAACGGAAAAATATCCCGTAAGAATGTAAACTTTGAAAGCACAGACGAAGAAAAGAAGGAATTTAAAGGAATTCTTGGAAAAGGTGATGCAACAGTTAAACTTGAAACTACTAACGGAAAAATCACTATTGAAAAAAACTAATTGCTTGTGAACGAAGTGAG
The DNA here is from genome assembly GCA_903901375.1 of uncultured Ignavibacteriota bacterium. Lineage (GTDB taxonomy): Bacteria > Bacteroidota > Ignavibacteria > Tepidaquicellales > Tepidaquicellaceae > CAIKZJ01. The sequence continues at coordinate 2,872 of CAIUQV010000093.1, read as the reverse complement.
TCCTGACATAATCCGCAGAATTCAAAAAGGTGAAACTAATCTCTTTGCTGAGATTGTTGATACTTATAAAGACAGGGCATATTCTCTGACTCTTAAGATTCTGAAAAACAGGGAAGAAGCAGAAGACTCACTTCAGGAAGCATTTATCAGGCTGTACAAGTCGATTATGAATAACAGTTACGAAGCAAAGTCGAAGTTTTCTACTTATTTTTATACGATAGTTTATAATTCTGCAATAGACCTGTACAGAAAGTATAATGTTAAGAGTTTTAATGTTACATCAATAGAAATTAATGATGCTAACCACAACGACGGTGATGAACTTGTCCGGAATTATGAGTCAAAGATTGATAACACTGTTTACAGTACAGATGATTATTCAACCGATAAGGAAATTGAGAAGGGTGAAGTTAAAAAGATTATTAATGATTATATTAATTCAATACCCGAGCAGTATTCTGTTATATTGAATATGTTCTTCCTGAATGATTTATCGCATGAGGAGATTTCCCAGATACTGAAAATACCGGTCGGAACTGTAAAGAACAGAATATTCAGGGCTAAAGAAAAATTAAAAGAATTGCTCTTCCGTGCTTTCAAAAAGGAAGAGTTGTTGGATTACATAAAAGTTTAAAACTAAATGAACGAAACAAATCACATAAACGAATTTCTCGATAAAAGCATGAAGTCAGCAATGCTCGAAAAAACTAAAGATGACTTCACTGCAAGACTTATGCAGGAAATAGAACTCGCAAAAGCTTTCCAGAAGGAAGACCGGAAAACTTTCAGGGCTCTGAACATCTTTGTAGTAGTATTTATCGGTGCGATGGTATCCTCAGCTGCTTTGCTTATTGCCTTATTGGGAAGCGGATCTGACAATGAAAATCCATCAACACAGGGTTTTCTTTCTTCAATGTATGACTACATTAATAGTTTTAGCCAGAAAATTTTCAGTTTGTTCGGGCTGTCGTTGTCGGGAGATACCTTGTTTTACGTAATGGGTATTGGGCTGGCGATTGTGCTTTATTCAGTGGTTGACAGGTTATTTCTGAAGCGTACTTACAATTAACCGAAGTGCGATAAGAAGAACCTGAAAGCCCCCTCTATTAAAAAGAAAGTTGCAATCACTCCTCCCAGTGCTCCGCCTAAATGTGCCTCGTGTCCTATGTTTCCAAACTTGCTCTTTATTCCGAATATAGAAACCCCAACATAGATGAATGCAAATAAAAATGCAGGCATCGGTATAAAGAACACTCCAATCTGACTGAATGGAAAAAATAACACATAGGAAAATATTATTCCCGAAACAGCTCCGGAAGCCCCCACTGCAAAGTAGTTAGGATTTCTGAAGTTGAAGACTACTGTCAGCAGCGAACCTGACATTAAACTAATAAAGTAGATAAGGAAAAAATACAGACTGCCCATTGTTTGTCCGAAATTATGTATAAACATTCCTTCAAGCACTGGTCCGAATGAAAAAAGCGTGAACATATTAAAGAGCAGGTGCATCCATCCTGCGTGAAGAAAAGCAGAAGTCACCATCTGATAATATTTGTGCTGATTGACTATCTCATAAGGCCATTCGGCAAATTTATGAAAATAATCTTCTTTAGAATATTCTGCCCAGATAAAAATTGCTATGTTCGCAAAGAGTAATGTATAAGTTACAGGTGCACCCATTTATTATTTCAGTATTTTATTCGTTATTCCAAAACCTTCGTATATCATTCCTGTGTATACCTGAACAAGGTCTGCACCGAGAATCATCTTGTCTTTATAATCCGATTTATCAAAAACACCGCCTACACCTATCAGAACAAATTCTTTATTGTTACCGTTAAGTTCATTCAGCTTTCTTAAAACCCTGTCAGACAATGCCTTTATTGGCTTTCCGCTCAGTCCGCCTTCTTCGTTTATTTTTGATAGCAGATTATCTCTTGTAATAGTTGTGTTAGTTGCCACAATTCCGTTCAGTCCATAGTTCATAGCAGTTTTATAAACCGACTCAATCTCTTCATCCGTAAGGTCAGGTGCAATCTTAAGGAATATACATTTTTCCGGAAGTTGTTTAGTCTTCACAATCTCATTCCTCTTCATAATAATCTCGAACAGTAGCGTATTCAATTGTTCGTCGCCCTGAAGTGTTCTCAGTCCGGGAGTATTTGGAGATGAAATGTTAATAACAAAGTAATCGGCTGCATCATAAAGCACATTAATACACTTTGCATAATCGTCAAAAGCATTCTCAAGAGGTGTTGTTTTGTTCTTACCGATATTTACTCCAATAACAAAATCTTTCCTTACTCTCTTCTTTGCCTTTAGGATTCTCTTGCGCAGCTTTTCAGCTCCCACATTATTAAATCCCATCCTGTTAATTATTCCTTTATCCTTTATCAGTCTGAAAAGTCTCGGCTTTGGATTTCCCGGTTGAGGGAGGGGAGTTACAGTTCCTACTTCAATATGAGAAAAACCTACAGCGTCCCAGAACTCAATCATATTTCCGTTCTTGTCCAGACCGGCAGCCACTCCAAGCCTGTTCCTGAAATGCAGACCCATCACTGAAAATTCATTTGCTACTTCATGGAAATGATAAAATGGCCTGAGTAAAGGAAACCCCCATTTAAACCATGGGAGAACACCGAAGATAATGTTATGAATTACTTCGGGGTTTATTCTGAACATTAGCGACCTTATTATTCTGTATATCAAATAATATTATGTTTATTATGTTTTGTCATTCCTTTATGTTAAAATACAAGTCTCTATAGATTCACTTTCTATAAGTTTATAATTATTTACTTTACACCACATAAAAATTTATGACAAGTCTTTTATTAGCAGTCTATCTTCTTTGATAGCCGCAAGTTCTATT
>CAIUQV010000092.1 GCA_903901375.1 uncultured Ignavibacteriota bacterium | reverse complement strand
TTTTCAAGCAGAAGACGGCATACGCGATTTCTGAATGTGACTGGAGTTCAGACGTGTGCTCTTCCGATCTGTCAGTCTTTTTGAACAGTCCGTAAATCACCGCTCCGCTGCCGCTGAGTGACGCAAACACTGCTCCTTTTTCCAGCAATGTTTCTTTAGTGTTTTTCAGCACAGGATATTTCTGGTAAACCACTCTTTCAAAATCGTTTCTGAATAATTCTTTATTGTCTACGTCAAAAGAAGTTACTCCGCGAAGCACTGGCTCGAACTTGTCGTTCACATTAAAACCTAAATTCTCATAAGCCCATTTTGTTGATACGTGCTGGTTCGGGTTCACAAGCAGTATGTCATAATCCAGCCTGAAGTCATTCAGCAAATGAAGCTTCTCTCCCTTGCCCGTTGCGTAGCAGGTTTTTTGTATCAGGAAGAAAGTCACGTCTCTTCCCACTTCCAGAGCCGCCTGTATCACCTTCTCACGGTTTTCGCTTAGATTAATGTCGAAGTATTTCAGCAGAAATCTTATTATCGTTCCTGCGTCCGAACTTCCGCCGCCAAGACCGCCGCCTATCGGAATGTGCTTCGTAAGCTCTATCTCTATTCTGTACGTTTCCCTGATTCTGAAAGCTTTGAAGACTGCCTCTACGGCTTTGAAGCAGGTGTTGTTTCTGCTTAATGGTACTATCTGTTTTTCTGTCTTTACGATTATGGAATTTTTGTCAGTCGGCGATTTGGATATCTGTATATTAATCGTATCGAATAGTTTGACAGGATAGAAAATAGTTTCGATGTTATGAAAACCATCTTCTCTCTTGCCGAGTATCCGAAGTCCTAAATTTATTTTTGCCGGTGCTTTTAAAATCATATTCGTATGTTTCGTATATAATAAAGGTATTGCTTAATAACAAAAATGCAATTACAACAATACCTTAATTTTAAAAAAATCCTATATAGCCCATTTAAGGAGTATCGATCCCCAGGTATAACCCGCGCCGAAACTCGTAAGTATTAAATTATCACCTTTTTTAATTTTACCGTCGTAATAATATTCCGAAACACACGACGGAATCGTTGCCGATGTTGTGTTCCCGTATTTGTTTATGTTTATCATCACCTTATCCAGTCCCACTCCCATCCTGTCCGCAGTCGCCTGTATGATTCTCATATTCGCCTGATGCGGTACAAGGTACGCAACATCCTCAGGTTTCAGGTTGTGCTTTTCCATCATCTCTGCTGATATATCCGCCATTCCTTTCACTGCCGCTTTAAATACTGTCTTCCCTTCCTGATAAATGTAGTGCATCTTTTTATCCACTGTTTCGTGAGTAGGCGGGTTTAAACTTCCGCCGCCAAGCTGGTAAAGAGAATCTTTTCCTGAGCCGTCAACATGCAGAATTTGGTCTATGATACCGATTGTTTTATCTTCAGTCGGTTCAAGCAGGAATGCTGCCGCTCCGTCGCCGAAAAGAACACAATTATTCCTGTCTGACATATCGGCAAGACACGACATTTTATCCGCACCGATTATTAAAACTTTCTTATATGTACCGCACTGTACAAACTGTATCGCAGTCGCAAGTCCGAATATAAATCCCGAACACGCTGCCGATAGGTCGAAGCCAAACGCATTCTTCGCACCGATTGCATCCGCAACTATTACTGCCGTCGCAGGATAGAACATATCCGGCGTTACTGTCGTAATGATTATTGCGTCTAACTCTTCCGCTGATATTCCGCGCTTTTCAAGAACCATCTGTGCGGCTCGAATTGCCATGAAAGATGTCGGCTGATTTGGCTCTAAAAATCTTCTTTCTGAAATACCTGTTCTCGTTTTAATCCATTCATCCGTTGTATCAAGATAACTTTCATAATATGAATTTGGTATTACTTTGTCGGGGAAATAATGCCCAACTGCACTTACGTAAGCATTGTAAGGTCCTTTGTGACTCATTTATTTATCCTTTACTTTCTTTAGATTCTTCTATTATTTCATCATTAGGGCTTATGTCCGCTGCGCCTGCCTTCACTGGTTCAAAGACAAAATCGTCAGATCCTTTTTTGGTTTTAACACGAACCCTTGTATTTTCTTTAATGTTACCTTTCAGAATTTCTTCGCTCAGCGGGTCTTCAAGGTATCTCTGTATTGCCCTTCTGAGCGGTCTTGCGCCGTAGTTCTGGTCGTAACCTTTGTCTGCAAGATATTCTCTCACAGATTTTGTAATTTCTATCGTTATGTTCTGATGTTTCAATCTCTTCTGTAATCTTTCGATTGAAATATCCACAATCTTTAATATTGCATCTTTATCGAGCTGATGGAACACTATAAAATCGTCAATTCTATTTAAAAATTCAGGGGAAAAAGCTTTCTTAACCGCTTCGTCTATTCCTGTTTTCATCTTGTCGTACCTCGTCACATCTTTTGAATCGCCAAACCCGAATACTTTATCCAGCTTGATATCTTTCGTTCCAACGTTCGATGTCATAATAAGTATCGTATTCTTGAAATCAACTTTCCTGCCAAGTCCGTCCGTCAGCATTCCGTCGTCAAGCACCTGAAGGAGTACGTTAAACGTATCAGGATGTGCCTTCTCAACTTCGTCAAGCAGAACAACGCTGTACGGTTTTCTTCTCACTTTTTCCGTAAGCTGTCCGCCTTCTTCGTATCCCACGTATCCCGGAGGCGCTCCCACAAGCCTTGAAACGTTAAACTTCTCCATGTACTCGCTCATATCAACTCTGATAAGTGCATCCTCGGATTCAAAGAGGAAGAGTGCAAGCTG
>CAIUQV010000091.1 GCA_903901375.1 uncultured Ignavibacteriota bacterium | reverse complement strand
TCGTCTTAATAGTCTTTTTAGGAGCAGTTTTTACTTTAGCGGGTTTGGTTTTTGTAACTGCTTTCTTTACGGTTTTAACGGAAGCAGATTTCTTTACAGCAGTTTTCCTGAACTTAAAATCTTCGGGAATTTCTTCTATCTCCGCATCACCCCACAAACCTTCAAGGTTATAGAATTTCCTCGTATCTTCGTGGAAAATATGTACAACCACATCAACAAAGTCAAGCAATACCCAGGTCAAACCTGAATAACCTTCATCGCGCCATACTTTTTCGCCTGCAAGTTTGGTTTCCTTAAAAAGATGGTCTGCAATTGCCTTAACCATAGTTGTAGAAGAAGCAGAACAGATTACAAAATAATCGGTTACTGAAGTCTTGCCTTCAAGGTTTAAAATCTTAACGTCAAAACCTTTCTTCTGAAGTATAAGGTCTGCGACGAAATAAACAAATTCTTTTTTATCCATTAATTGTTTTTAAGTTTCTCTGTGTATGGTTTTAATTCTGTATAGTCTTTACCGATTAAAATTGTTGCGTCTATGAACTTTGTTTTATCGAGCTGAGTCACTACGTTCCTCTGGCTTACACCGAGAGCGTCAGCAACTCTTTTAGCCTTGCTGATATCCCCGCACAAATCGAGCACCATGCTTTTTTCAAGCTCAGTCTTGTAATTACCCATATCCACAACGTCGAATCCTTTTTGTTTAAGGTAATCCCTGAACCTTGCTCCGATTCTGTTCTCGCCGGTTGCGTTCAGTATATTAATCTGAATGGATAAATTCGGCTGATTGGTAACCTGTTTTTTTGTTGTATCCGCAGCATTCTTATCACCGCGTGAACCGGAACCCGAAGTGTTCATAATCAATGAATACGCAAAATACAGGCAGAGAGCCGCAAACACGACTATTGCTGTATTGAGTGAATAGTTTAATAAACTCTTTTTAAATTCCTGTTTCATTCGTAAATTAAAAAACCGGAGACATTACATCCCCGGTGTTGTTTTATAGTCCGGATTATATTTTATCATTAACGGTATAACCTGTCATACCCATAATTATTAAATGGATTGTAATAGGACATATCGTCTAATTTTCTGTATTCGAGTTTTAAATAAGAATTATCTGACACTTTATAATCAACCGATATCCTTGAAAGCGAAAGTCCGTTCAGGTCATTCTGAAGACTGTTCGAAAAGGCACCTCCCAGTGATGAGCTGACGTACGGTGCATACTGGAGTTTCACATCTGCCGAAATGTTCAACCTGTCAGAAACTTTGTAATTCATCGAGTTTATGTATGACGTAAGCGAAACGTTTCCGTAGGCAGAACTCAGCATCGAAACCTGAAAGCTGTGATTCATTGAAAAGTTCTTTGGATTAAATATTCCGAGTATCAGATTATTTGTATTTCTGTTAATTCTGTTTCCGTCTTCAGGTTTTTTAAACTGTGCATAAGAAACACAGTTTAAAACCAGAACAGAAATCAGCAACAATGTTATTTTTTTCATAATTGTCATTATAAGTATAAAATATCAATTTTTAAGTAAAACAACAATGAAAGAGAAAAAAACAATTTTGAGAAATAATGAACTTTAATAACAGGAATAACAGTATAGCTATGCTTTTTTGTGTTGCTATTATCTTTTAAATATCATAAGATTGCTAAGATACAAATTTCCAGATATTCAGAAATGTTCTGGTATTAATGAGTATCTGATAAATTTTTAATTTTTAACTATTTTCAATTAACCTTAAATTAAGGAGAAAAAAAGTGAGAAAAATTTATTCACTCGTTCTTATTGCATTATTAATGTCAGCAAGTTTCAGTTTTGCTCAAATGACATCACTGGGTCGTGCACCAGAAGGTAACAGATTGCCACCAAGTATTTCAAATGACAACCCATTAAATGCAGCAAATCGTGGTTTTGTTTATTTAAGTACAACAACCCACCAGCTTGCAAGTCAGTTTATGGGAAACACAACACTTACAAACATCGGCGCAGCACAAACCTATGGTTTTCCTGCGGCATTTGTTTATAAGGATGGAATACTTTATTGTGTTGACCAGTTGACACCATTTGGTTTATACACAATCGATACAACAACAGGTACTAAAACACTCGTTGTTAACGTAACAGGTGTAACCTTAACAAACTTAACAGGTTTCACATATGATGGTGCACAGTGGTGGGGTGTACAGTCAAACATCACAAGTTCACAAATCGGTACAATTAATTTTACCACAGGCGTGTTTACACCTGTCGGTACTCCATCAACTGCTTGCGCAGGTGCAATCATGCTAAACGCAGCACCAAACGGAACATTATTCTCCGTTGATATTGTAGGCGATCAGTTATTCAAATGGAACAAAGCAACAGGCGTAGCAACATCGGTAGGTGCATTAGGTATTAATGCCAACTACGGACAAGACGGACATTTTGATATGAGTGACGGGATGTATTATTGGGCATCTTATTCAACAGGTCCTGAACTCAGAGTAATAGATACAACATCAGGTTCAAGCACAGTTATAGGTGCATACTCAGGACAGATGTCAGCATTAGCAGTAGCTGCTTCTTCAGGTCCCGGAATAGTACATACACCATTACCAAACACACAAAACGTTGCAGGTCCATACGTTGTTAACGCAACAATCACACCTTCAGGATCAGCAACTATTTCCAGTGGTAAAGTTTACTGGTCAAGAAATAACGTAGTTCTTACTGACTCTATCACAATGACAAACACAGGAAGTAGTTATTCAGGCAGCATTCCGGGTAACGGAACAAGCGCAACATACAGATACTCAATCAGAGCAATTCAAAGTGATGGTAAGTTCACATTAAAAGGACCTTACACATTCACAGCAACATCAACAGATACAACCAAACCTGTAATTACACATACAGCAATAGGACCAACACCTAAAACAACATGGCCTGTAGCAGTAACAGCAACAGTTACAGATGCTTTCGGTATTGACTCTGCATGGGTAAGATGGTATAAAACATCAGCACCAGGAACAGTTAAACAGTTCAAAATTTTAAACACATCAGGTAATACATATTCTGCATTATTCAATTCATTAAACGCAGACGTAAACGTTGGTGACGTTATCAACTACCGCATTATTGCTCAGGACGGTTCCGCACAGCACAACAGAGACTCTTCTGCATTATATAACTTTACAATCATTGCACAGGTAACTGCTTGTATCGGAACAGGTACAACATCATCAAACTATCCATTCACAACATTCTGGATGGACGGAAGAACACAGATGCTCTTCACAGCAGCAGAACTTATCGCAGCAGGTGGCGCAGCAAACTACAACATTCAAAGAGTAGGGTTCAATGTTTTAACACGTGACGGTGCAGCAATGAACGGTTTCAACGTTAAATTCCAGGCAACAACACAAACATCATTAACAGGATTTGTAACAACAGGTACATGGTTCACAGGATTCAGCGGAACCTATACAGTTCCTGCAACAGGTCTGCAATATATTGATATGACATCACCATACTTTGTATGGAACGGAACAAGCAACTTATTAGTTGAAATCTGCTACGATAACTCAGCATACACAGCATACTCAACTGTAGCATCAACAGCAGCCACAGGTATGACATGGGGTTATTACACAGACAATTCAACAGGATGCACTATGACAGGCGGATCTGCACAGGCTCCAAGACCAAACACTTGTTTCGTTATGTCACCAGTATCAGGTATCACACCTGTCGGAAACGTACTTCCGAAAGAATACTCATTATCACAGAACTATCCAAACCCATTCAATCCGGTAACCAAAATCAATTTTGCATTACCAAAACAGGGAATGGTAACACTGAAGATTTATGACGTACTCGGCAGAGAAGTAAGAACACTCGTGAACGAAGTGAAATCAGCAGGAAACTTCTCAGTTGATTTCAACGCATCAGAATTCTCGAGCGGTGTATACTTCTATAAACTGGAATCCAACGGATTCAGCGACATCAAGAGAATGATGTTAATCAAATAACATTAACAAATTGTCATCCCCGCATGCATTTGGCGGGGACCCAATAATTAAGAGGTGCAGGTACATACCTGCACCCCTTTTTTATATTATAATTGAGAAAACATCATTTCTCCATCCCTCTCGTTACAACGCTCCAATCTCTGAACTATAAATCTCAATCTATGGTTTCCTCTCGTTACTACGCTCCAGCGTAGTAACGTTCCAGTGTAGTAATGCTCCAGAGCTTGTGCAAAAACACTTAAAAAGAAAACCCGTAGGGTTGATATTATTTTAGAAAGTTGAATCCAGATGCGTTTTAAACTCCATAGGAGTGACATTGTTCTATGTTCCTCTCGTTACTACGCTCCAGCGTAGTAACGTTCCAGTGTAGTATCGCTTCAATTCGGCATATTTGAATATTTCGTGTTTGAAATATCCTCACAATACATAGCTACACGAAATATCGGGTCTCTTCGTTTCAAAGACAGATGAATTCCTTCCCAAAGATAACAAAAAAACAATAACTATTTTTATGGTTATAATTTTTATTCTTGACATTATCCTTAATAATAAATATTTTATATCAGTTTGACATTCTATTAATATAATTTTCCTCGAATTTAATTAATGATTATGGCAAGTACTACTAAAGTTTCATCAAACTTTGCGAACAAAAACCCCGGCTTTTTGTATCTTCAGTCATTAAAATATTCCGAATGTAATCTGATAAATGTATTTTTTAAAATCCTGAAATTGATATTATCCCGTTCTCTCGTTTTAAACTATTTCGATGGTCCCGGCGGACTCGCCGAAGTAGCCGCACGTGCCAAGCGAAACGTCAAACGCAACTACGGAAAAGATTCACCCGAATACAAAGCACTCGTAAACAAAGCATACTAAAATAAATTATAAATAAATTTTGTGGAGTCTCTTTCCCAAAGCTAAAAAATCGAGAGACTCCATACTAAAACAAAAACATCTATACAAAATGAAAGGAGTACAAAATGGTAAAAGGTCCATAATAGGCAAATCACAACACTTTACACCGAAAGCTAATTTCATAAAATAAAGTTCTTTAGTGTAAAGCAGGCTTCCGGCTTGCAAAAGTTCATAAACAGGGAGAACTAATTACACTTCAGAAAGGTAAAATCAAAACAATAATGATTATAAAAAGGACTAACACATTCTACAGAATCGCCCTTGCACGGAAAGATTCAATATTTTTAAATAATATTGTTATCTCCGAACGTTTCTATCGGAGATCCATATTAAATATAAAAGTGTCAGCCCTTCTATCTAAAAGTTAACGAAAATTGAACCAACTTTAAATGAAGTAATATAACTCAAGTGTAAAGACCAGAAATGATTGGAATAAAAATTCATTACCATAATTTCTTTCTAAACCATCGCATTTAGCGAAGCAGTCAAAACGACTCACATAAAACATAGAATCGAAATTAGAACACCGAATCCATCCAGTCAAATCTCAAAAGCACATTTGCAACAACAAATTAAACAAGAATTATAATTATGAAAAAACTCATAATAACAATAGTAATATTATTCATCACAGTTTTATCTGCGTATTCGCAGAATTTGAAATTAAAAAAGGATAATAATCTAGTGGATGAAATTGCTGCAAGATTATCATTTGAAGTAGGCATAAGTAATTCATATCCTATTCAAAATCTTTCAAAGGCAAATACAACAGGGAATTATCAATTTGCAGTCTCACTTTACGGGAAGTTATCCGACAAATTTTCTTTATTTTTTAACTACAGTTATATTAAGTTCGGCTATTCACAGGATTATGAAATATCTGAGTTGTATTATTTACCACGTTACACTTTAAGGTCTTACAATATAGGTACAAACTATTCTTACAAATACAAAAACCACATACCCTTTGTAGAAGCCGGTATTGGTTTATACTCTTTTTATGTTATAGAACCTCTTCCTCCACCAGATATCGTTAAAGAGGTTTCAAAAACTCAATTTGGTACAAATCTCGGTGCAGGTTATCGATTTTTATTCGATAAACGTTTCGGTCTATTCATTAAAAGCAAATTTCACACATTTTTCTATAATACAAAAAACTGGAGCTTCTGGAACTTATCCGGAGGCCTATACTTAAAATTTTAAAAACTATAAAGGATTAATAAAATGAAAAATATTAAGTTCTTAATTGTAATATTTATTATTGTATTAAATAATAGTGTTTTTTCACAGCAAAGCTATGTCGGTAATTGGGATTTAAATTGGAATAATAATGGAAATGGATGGATAAACGGATGGCATATTGGAAGTAATGATAGTTATTTTCCTTTAAGAGGAAAATTATGGAATAGTATTCTCAGATGTGCGTTTTTTGTTAATGATAATGATGGCATATGGGGAATTATGCAATATGATTCGATAAACAATAATTGGCAATCTTTATATACTAATGTTGGATGTAGTCCAGGTAAAATTTGTTATACTACAGCAAGTAACTCGTATGACGATATATTATACAGGTCAAGAAAAATTTGTTCCACTAAAGATTGATGATAATGTACCAGCATTATTTTATATTAATCATATTAACGGTATATGGGCAGGTGCTGTATTATATAACCCATATAATAATTGTTGGTTTCATACAGTAGCTAATAATAGATGGTATGCTGAAAGTATTGAAAATTTTCATATTCTAGGTTATTGGCTATATCACAATTCTGATAAATTTGTTGCTGGCAATTTTTTCCCTAATACAACTTCAGATGAATTATTATGTCTGAGTGACCTAGATCATGGGGGTCTTGCACGAATATATAAGATTACTAAACAAGAACCTAATGCTGGTTTTACGGAACTCTGGTCAAACCCTCAATCTAATTACATCGGAGATTGGTTAATTAGACCTGATGATTACTTTAAAGCTGTTGATTTTGATGGAGACGGTACCGACGAATTATTATGTTATAATATTAATACTCATTGTAGTGCTGTCTTAAAATTTGAAAACAATCAGTGGACTTCTATCAGACATTTCACACCTCAAAATGGTATCGGTGGTTTTATTATGGATGGGGGAAGCGACTTTTTTGTTGGTGATTTTGATAATTATGGTAAACAAGATATGTTATTTATAAGTGGTGCTACAGGTAGAAGAGAAGCTGTAATTAAAAAATTTATCAACAATAATTATTGGCCTGATATGTGGTACAATAATATGAATGGCTATATCAACAATTGGTATATTAATAACAATAATAACAGTGGCGATAGATATTTCATTCTTAGTAACGCATATTTAGTATCAATAAACACTGTTGATGGCCGTGCTCAGGTAAATAAATTCAATTGCAACGCAATTCCTCCACCTATATCAATCACCACTTATCAAAATCCAAGTATTATATATAAAGGAACAAGTGGAACAATTGAATGTCATTTACCAATCGGGCTGAATCCAGCAAATTATACTTGGACTATAACACATATAAATATTGGGAGTAAACCACTAAACGTTACTGCAGAAATAAGCAATTCTGGTGTAATCACAATAAATTATCCAAATAGTTATTCAGACAATGTTAAAAGCGAAGGTACTCCTGTATGGAAATTAAGAGTAACAGCTTCTTGTTTTTGGGGAGAAAAAACTATAGATGTAGTTCCATGGCTATCTAGCAGTCCATATGTAGGTTGCCCATGGTTAATTGTAAATCAACAAGACACAAATTACAACTTTGACAACAACCTCCTCAACAAATCCCAGCTTCCGGAAAATCAAGGGAACTTCATCACCGACAAATATGTTATCAAAACAAAACCCGGAATATTCGACGGTAAAATCAAACTCGACCTCGTAGAAACAAGCATCGATTCCACGCTCATAAATAGCATCAAACTTTATTCTGTAACACACCCATTGGGATCAATTCTCGGTGTCACTGCAAATAATGAGCTCGTTTATTTCGATAGTGCCTCTGTTATTCAAAACGACAGGGCATCTCTTTTTGATTCTACAAATAGCTATTCAAATATTACAGATTCAATTAAGTTTCATAGTCAATTTAGAGGTTCTACTAATACACACGGTGATACCAATTACCATATCTTTGCTGAATTTAACAAAAGTCAGGTAATTAACAACCCCGCTGTTATTTCATATTTGCAAAGAGGTATTTATGACCCAATTACTCCTATAGCTAAAGATAATTTTTCTGGTAACCTATTTATAAATAATACTAATGGTTCTTCACAATATCCATTTATGCGTCGCGAGAACCCCGATTTAGTTATTACACCTCTTACGGAAAAAGATGTCGAAGGCTCTGTTGACAGCATTCATATCGCCTGGGATAAGAGCTTTAAAATAAAGTATGCCGCTGTAGCAAGCTTAAACTATACCGGAATTTCTGTTTCAGAACTTCCGTTGGTAACAGCTTTCCATACCTCAAACGGTGATGTGTTAACATCACTCTTAAGTAATGATAATGATTATACATACATCAGCCCGAATGCTTATCTTAACCTTGAATTTAGTACCACTCCAATTATGAAGCCGCAAGTAATAACAGACTATGTTGTTGAAATTAACGGACAGGTAATCTATCTCGGTAATAATAAAATTAAATCAACAAGTCTTAAAAATCCAAATCAGAATATTACTCCAACTAAATACTCATTATCACAGAACTATCCAAACCCGTTCAATCCGGTAACCAAAATCAACTTTGCATTACCAAAACAGGGAATGGTAACACTGAAGATTTATGACGTACTCGGCAGAGAAGTAAGAACACTCGTGAACGAAGTGAAATCAGCAGGAACCTTCTCAGTTGATTTCAACGCATCAGAATTCTCGAGCGGTGTATACTTCTACAGACTGGAATCCAACGGATTCAGCGACATTAAGAGAATGATGCTTATCAAATAAGTATTGTCATTCCTTTATGTTAAAATACAAGTCTCTATAGATTCACTTTCTATAAGTTTATAATTATTTACTTTACACCACATAAAAATTTATGACAAGTCTTTTATTAGCAGTCTATCTTCTTTGATAGCCGCAAGTTCTATT
>CAIUQV010000090.1 GCA_903901375.1 uncultured Ignavibacteriota bacterium | reverse complement strand
CATATAAAATTAAACCTTACAGATTCAGCAGATGCAGATTTTCTGAAGTTTAATATTTTTCCAATATACGAATTATCAGGCACGCTAAAAGCAACTTGGATAAAGCCATTGATGCTTTCGAAGATAGTATTTAATGCATTCAGGGCGCTAATAAAACAAAACCCCGATTTAGTTGAAGAATCAATTCCGGAATCAATAATACAGAAATACGATTTTATACAGAGAAAAAATGCAATACTCAGAATTAACTTCCCGACCAAGTATGAAGATATAGAAACGGCAAGGAGGAGACTTTCATTTGAGGAATTGTTTTACGTACAACTCTTAATGGCGCTGAAAAAAAGGAGTCTGCAGAATGAAATCAAGGGGATAAAGTTTATTACAGACATAAAGACACTAACGGACAATTTTACAAGGACTACAGAGTTCGAATTAACCGAGGCACAGAAGAAAGTGATAAATGAGATTTATGCGGATATGAAGTCGGACAGGATAATGAACAGGCTGCTTCAGGGTGACGTTGGAAGCGGAAAGACGATTGTTTCAATATTCGGAATGCTGATAGCGATTCAAAGCGGATACCAATCTGCACTCATGTGTCCGACAGAAATACTTGCCGAGCAGCATTATTACACCATTTCCAGATTCATAGAAAAATTTAACAACACCGCAGGTACGAATTACAAAGTATCTTTATTAGTAGGCGGACAGAAGAAAAGACTTCGGGAGACTATACTTCAGGATATAAGACTCGGCAATACGAACATAATAATCGGAACACATGCACTGATACAGGAATCGGTAGAGTTTAGAAATCTCGGATTTGTCATTATAGATGAGCAGCACAAATTCGGAGTGATGCAGAGGGCAAAGTTAAAGGATAAGGGACTGAATCCTGACGTGCTTGTAATGACGGCAACACCTATACCGAGAACTTTATCGCTGACGTACTACGGAGATCTGGATGTGTCAGTGATTGATGAGTTACCGAAAAACAGGATTCCTATTAAAACTTTTTTAAGAAAAGAAGAAGACAAGGAAAATATATGGAAGTTTGTGAAAGAGAAGATAGACGCAGGTCAGCAGGCGTTTATAATATATCCTATTATAGACGAGTCTGAGAAGCTGGATTTAAAGTCGGCGGAAGAGAATTACACAGTATTGAAAGATAATGTTTTCAAGGAATACAAAGTAGGGATGGTACACGGAAGGATGCTCTGGTACGAAGTGGAGGAAACGATGGAAGATTTTAAAGCAGGAAAGATAAACGTACTTGTTGCTACGACGGTGATAGAAGTTGGTATAGACATTCCGAATGCTTCAATAATGATAATTGAAGAGGCACAGAGGTTTGGATTATCGCAGCTGCATCAGTTAAGAGGAAGGGTCGGAAGAGGTGCAGAGCAGTCGCACTGTATACTTATTGCAAAGCATCTTGACGATGTTTCAAAAAAGAGATTAAACACAATGTGCGATACGAATGACGGTTTTAAGATATCAGAAGTTGATATGGAAATCCGCGGTCCGGGAGAGTTTTTCGGAACGAGGCAATCGGGAGTATTAAATTTTATACTTACGGATTTGAATAAGGATAAAGATATTCTTGATTCTGCAAGAAAGCTAGCGTATGAAATACTGGAATCGGATCCTCAGATGAGGAAACCCGAACACATACCAATAAAGAAAATGCTTTTATCGACATACAAGGACGCTATGTATCTGATGAACATAGCTTAGTAATTTGGTGAATAATATTATAACTGCTTATTTACATTTAGTATTAAGCCTAAAAACTTTATTTTTAGGTGTTAAATTTAATTTATTGTTTGAGTAGAAGAACATCTAAAATAGAGTTAGTTGTACCGCTGATTACAGTTCTGCTGGATATTATAAGTATTTTAGGGGCATTTTTAGCTGCATTTTACTTCAGGTTTTATACTACATTTACGGATATAGTATCGGTTGAAAAAGGATACCCCGAATTTTACTTTTATTTCTATTTTGCCGTTTTCACGATGCCCGTCTGGATAATTACGTTTTTAAACTTCAAGATGTACAAACTGAGGAGGAATGTTTTTATCGGGGACGAGTTTGTACAGATAGTAAAATGTGTATCTATCAGTATACTTTTATCAATAGGAATAATTTTCTTTTTCAGAGATTATCCTTATTCAAGAATAGTATTCATTTTGATAGGATTCTTTTCTGTAGCATTTATCACCATTGGCAGGTACATAATGCTGAAAGTGGAAAAGACTTTTTACAATAAGAACATAGGCCTGAAAAATGTTGCAATAGTGGGAACGAATGAAATGGCGGACACCATATACCTTACTTTTTCGAAGGATAAATTTACGGGTTATAACATAAAAGGGTTTTTTGCAGTGGATACACCCGAAGAAGAATTTGCGAAAGGAAAGAAATTTCTAGGACGTTTTGACAGTATACCGGATAAAATCAGAGAGCTTAACATTAAGAACCTGTTATTCTGTTTACCACCTGAACAAAATGATAATCTGTACAGGATTATTAAAGACTGCGAGGGCATAAACGTAGAGTTTATGCTTGTCCCTGATTTTATGGAACTCATTTCAAGCAGGCTAAAGATAACAGAAATTGACGGAATACCTTTTATGATAATAAAATCTTTTCCGCTGAGCATCTGGGACAGGATAATTAAAAGACTTTTTGATATTTTAACTTCGCTTATCATACTAACGCTTATTTCGCCGATATTTACTGTACTGGCACTTCTTGTAAAGTTTACTTCAAAGGGTCCTGTGTTTTACAAGCAGGAGCGTGTAAGCATAGACGGCAGCAAGTTTGACATGCTGAAATTCCGTTCAATGCGGACAGATGCAGAAGCAGACGGCACGCCAAAATTTGCATCAAAGGATGACAACAGATATTCGCCGATTGGATTATTTCTAAGAAAATATTCACTGGATGAATTACCTCAATTCCTGAATGTACTTAAAGGAGAAATGAGCATCGTAGGTCCGAGACCGGAAAGAGAATATTTTATTAACATAATGAAAGATTCTGTGAGCAAATACCTTGAAAGGCACAGGGTGAAATGCGGAATAACAGGCTGGGCACAGGTAAACGGATTAAGAGGGTCTGAATCATCCATGCAGACAAGAATAGAATACGACATTTATTATATTGAAAATTGGTCATTAGTTTTTGATATTAAGATAATCTTGAAGACACTGAAGGAAATGTTTTTCTCTAAAAGTGCATTTTAATAAATTTAAGTATAAAAAGAGTTGATACCCGTATTAGTTTTCTTTGCACATGCGATTTTTGCCGTCTGGGCTTTTGCCAAGTCTTACCAGAATGACGGAATTGTTCAGGCACTACTTAATGTGTTATTCATTGTGATTTTATTCACGGTTGGATGGACTATTTCGGATTTACTTGTAGGGTTTATAGTATCGGATTCGGGTTATGAAATAATGTTACCCACAGGAAGCATATCAATGTTCTTTTTAAAAATTACAGGCTTCATAAAAGTATACGGAAACGGAGACGGAAGAATACTACCGAAAGACTCTATTTCACTGCTGGTTCTTACTTCGATAGAATACTTTTTTTACAAATTCTATTTTAAACAAACAACGATGAAGTAATTTGGGCAAGATTAAGATTAAATACTTCCTATTTGTTGTTATCCTGTTTTCAGCTTCCTTTTTATTTCCTAAACATCTTTCGCTTCAGACGAGAAAAAGCATTATGCTGCAGTTCGTCACATACAATGGTTTTGGAAACAATCTTTATGTTGATAATATAGTAACAGGAAGAAGAAGTCATTTTGACCTGGCAATTACTTCTATTAATAATATACCGAGAGACACAACCTTTTTACCCGGAACAGCAAGCTTTGAAGTATTCCCGGAAATCAATGTTACAAACATAGGGTTATCCAACACATTATCAGGATATCATCTGAACATAAATATCCCAGAGCTTGGCTATACTGATATGGATACTGTTCCTGCATTGTCTTCGGGACAAACTGCCAATATGACATTCTCACTGGTTTCAATACCTGCGAACCAGCAAATCAGTGTTATAACTTATTTATCACTACCGGCAGATTCTTCAAACACAAATGATACATTAAGGCAAACTTCATTATTTCTTACAGGGGCGGCAAGAAATATGCTGCTTGAGGAATTCACATCTGCTACATCTCCATCGTGCGGTGCAAACAATTTATTTCTTGACACATTTGTGAATAATCATTTGCAGAATATATGTGCAATAAAATATCATGTAGGTTTTCCGCCACCCGGAATTGATTCGTTTTACATCCGCGACACTGCAATGGTGGAACGCAGGAGGGAATATTATTTCGCAAACTCTGCTCCTCTTTCTTTAATTGACGGCAGGTCCAGAGTTACGCTTCCATATTATGTAGATTCTAACCTGACTGAACCTTATACCATAAGCACGAATAAAGGATCGCCGGTTTCTGTAACTGTTACAAATCAGCATACTGCACCGGACACCATTCAGTCAAAAATTGACGTGAATTTTCTATATCCTGTACAGAGCAGCAAATTGTATCTCCGTATTGCGGCAGTTGAAAGACAGATTAGCTTTTCAGGACCAATAGGGGCAAGCGGAGAAACTATTTTTTATGACGTGTGCAGGAAAATGCTGCCTGATTCATTAGGATTTCCGGTAACGGGTACAGGAACATCACAGTTTATAGTTAAGTATTACGTTGACCCTGCCTGGAGGGACTCGTCTATGTATACAGTTGCATTTATACAAGATGATTCAAACAGGGACGTTCTGAATTCAGGGAAAAGTTTGATCACTAAATTCCAGGGTAAGACCATACAACCACTAAACAGAACAGCAACCATCAAACCTGACTTTGACACAAAGAAGTTTTATAAATCATACAAGGCATCAGGATTGTATTCTCCATACTTTGCCGATACGGTTTCATATTTTAATTACGAATTATTTGAAGGGCCTTTTCTGCCGAAAGGCTGGAGTATAAACAACATAGACGGCTTTCTGACTTTTGAGAAAGTTAAGGGTGTTAACGGTATCACACTCAGCGGCGAGTGCAGTATGAAAATGCCTTTTTATGATTATTCAAACATCGGGCAGAAAGACACGCTATACACCGTAAGCTTTGACAGTGTTTCGTATTACGACACACTCACATTCGATTATGCTTATGCTGTTTATCTTTCGGCATTCACAGACAGTCTGGCAGTGAATATATCCACAGACGGCGGACTTACATTTGCAAACTTTTTCAACAGGGGCGGATACGACCTTGCTACAGCTCAATCCACCACTCTGCCTTTTATTCCGTATTCATCAACGCAATGGAAAACATTCAGGTTTCCGTTATCTGCCGTATTACCGCCCGATAATCCGCAGAATATTATCCCCGGTACTTACGAGCTGGGACAAAATTTTCCAAATCCATTTAACCCAAGAACAACTATAGGATATAAAATCCCAAAAGATGGTTTTGTTTCAATAATAGTTTATGATATAACAGGAAGAGAAGTTGCAAAGATTGTAAGTGAAAATAAAAAAGCAGGAACTTACGAAACAGTGTTTACGGCGGACAGACTTGCAAGCGGAATTTACTTCTATGTTTTAAGGGCGGGGGATTTTGTAAAAGCGAAAAAGCTTGTTCTTCTGAAATAATACCTTCACAACAAATTCACAGTTTTACATTTCGGACACTGAAAATACCCGTGAGCTATATTCAGTTTTAGAACATTAAACTTCGATTTGCATTTACTGCACTGATAAGTTTCCGTCTTGTCTATTTCATAAAGTTTTCTTTCCCAGTATTTCAAAAAGATATGAAGCGAATAAACGCAGATGAAGATGATTGAAAAAATCAAGATGAAAGTGTTGCTTCGAAAAAGATACGACGCAAAAGCAAACAAGAAAAAATATACACTGTATATGAAAGTGATGTTAATCAGGTCTAGAGGAATTTCAACCGTAAGCGACTTCACAAAAAGTTTTCTTTGATAGAACGTCCTGATATCTTCACCTTCCGTCCAAAGCCGAAAAGAAGCCAGTGGAAACAAAGGCAGAAAAAGGCAGAACCACTTCGTAGTGATAACAGAGCCATCCAAAAGCTTTCCGCGCTTACCGATGTAGTTTATAAAATTCAGCATATAATTAATAATAAACATATATAAAGTAACGAGTTTTTACAATGCTGAAGAGAGTATCACCAGAGCAAAAGTTACAAAATTTCGTATAGAAAATTAGTTTTAATAAGAGTATTTTTGTATATATCTCATTATATAATAACATAAATCCAAATTTGAATTATGAAGAAATATGCATTAACCAATCCCCTGTGTAATCTTCTTGACAAAGCAAAAGAAGATTTCACACGTGAAGATTTGCTGAAAGTTATCGAAGAAAAACAGATTGAAACCATAAGATTTCATTATACTGCTTTAGACGGAAAGCTCAAAGAATTAAGAATACCCCTGCCGGACAGAAAGAATGCAGAAATAGTTTTAACCGAGGGAGAAAGAGTAGACGGTTCTTCGTTGTTTAAAGGATTAGTGGATACGGGTCTTTCGGATTTATACGTTGTGCCTGTTTATAAATCAGCTTTTCTTAATCCGTTCAACAATACAAGCCTTGATTTTGTTTGCCGTTACGTGACGGCAGAGGGCGAGCTTGCACCATTTACACCGGACAATATACTTCATAAAGCTGCTATGCTTTTTAAGAAAAACACGGGCATAGAACTTCACGCACTCGGCGAACTTGAATTCTATTTACTTTTCAATCCGGAGAACAATATGTACTTCCCTCCAAAACAGCAGGGTTACCATGCATCGGGTCCGTATCTCAAATCAGGAAAGATATTATCGGATATGCTCAGGGTTATAACACAGATAGCAGGACAGGTGAAATATGCACACAGTGAAGTCGGGTTTATAGAGAAGATTGTAAGTGCAAACCCTGAAATAGACGGAAAGATGGGCGAACAGCTGGAAATAGAGTTTCTATCAACACCGATAGAAGAGGCAGCAGATAACATTGTAATTGCAAAATGGCTTATAAGAAACATTGCTTATCAAAACGGAGTGCTTGCAACCTTTGCACCAAAGATTGAAGAAGGCTACGCAGGAAGCGGAATGCATTTCCATCTGAAACTTATAAAAGACGGAAAGAGTGTGATGGTAGATGAAAAGGGCGACTTAACTGTTCATTCGAAAAAACTTATCGGCGGATTACTGGGGTTTGCAGATTCTTTAACGGCATTCGGAAACACAGTACCGTCTTCATACTTACGACTTGTGCCTAATATGGAAGCACCGACACAATTCTTCTGGAGCGACGCAAACAGAAAAGCTATGGTGAGAGTACCTCTTGGGTGGTCTAAGACGAGTAATCTGGCGGAGCTTGTTAATCCAGGAGAAAAGAGCATACCGATGAAGATTGACAGTATGCAGACAATAGAACTACGCGTACCAGACGGAAGTGCAAACGTACATCAGCTGGTTGCAGGAATTGCAATGGCGGCAGAATACGGCTTTACGCATTCGGATGAGACACTAAAATTAACCGATAAACTTTACTTTAAAGGAAAAACCAAAGAAGAAAATCAGGATGTCGAATTTCCGAGTTTACCAGCAACGTGTGCGGACTCTGCAGACATACTTGAAAAGAACAGAAAGCTTTATGAAAGAGATGATATATTTCCGGCAAGCGTAATAGATTATTCAATTAATCAATTAAGGTCAGAAAACGACAGGGAAATGCATAAGAACATTTCCGAGTTATACGGAAAAGGAAAGATAGTTGAGAAGAAAAGAATAATGCATAAAGACATACACAAACATTAAAATAACGACATTAAAAACCCCTCTTAAGAGGGGTTTTTCGTTTATTACTACTTCTTAAAATTCGTTTCATATTCAGTCTGCTTGCCGTTTACATCAAGCCAGACATCAGACGGTACAAGCTTTTTAACGAACTCATACAGATCATTTAAGTCCTTTTTAAATTCCTCTTTAGGAAAGACAGGAGATTGTATTACTTTTGGAGGCTGATCTAAATCAGGATTAGAATTAGTTATTATAATTCGAATGTAATCTGTGGGACCTCCGACAGGATTATCTTTTTCGGATAGTGATTCAGTTTTTTCCGAAGCTAGAGGTGATGCATTAATTTTATTGCTAAGAAGTTTTAAATCTTCAGGCTTCACGGTGAATGTATAATTCAGCGGAGGGTTTTCTCCGTAACCAAGATTATAATTTAATGCGGAAGTGCCGTCGTTATTTACAGTTATACTAAAGTTATAATGGTATGGAGGCGGAAGAGAACCTCTGGAATAAAAATACTGAACCGAAGCCCAGTTTACACTTGATTCTTCCTGAGACTTTGAACAGGAAACAAAAAATGAAAGCATAATCAACACAAACAGTAAATTCTTCATAATATTAATTTTATAAAATTTATGTATAATAATGAATACAGTCAAAGCAAAAGGCTGTTCCAAATCAGCAATAAAAAAGCCGGTGTAAACCGGCTTATTATGAATTATTTATGATCTTGGTTTTCTGTTTGGTGGTTTTGAATGTCCACCTTCTCTTCTTTTGGGTTTTTCTTCATGCGAATTTTCACCGCCTTCCTTCTTAAGCAATGCGCGTCTGCTGAGTTTCAGTTTACCGTTATCATCGATACCAAGAAGTTTAACCTGTATTTTATCACCCATCTTTAATACGTCGGCAACATTTGCAACTCTTACCACATCAATCTCTGATATATGAAGAAGGCCTTCTTTGCCGGGCATAATTTCAACAAAAGCTCCAAATTCTTTAATTCCCTTAACAACGCCATCATATACTGCACCAACTTCAGGAACTGCCGTTAATGCTCTTATCATATTGATTGCGATATCAGCATTCTCTTTGTTTACTGCTGCTACAGTCACTTTACCTTCGTCATTAATATCAATTTCAGCTTTACTTTCAGCAATGATACCTCTGATAGTTTTTCCTCCAGGACCAATGACAAGACCAATCATATCAACAGGAACCTGTATTGAGAATAACTGCGGAGCATAAGGAGAAAGTTCTTCTTTGCCATTTGCAATAGTTTCGTTCATTATGCCAAGAATATGAAGCCTTCCTGCTTTAGCCTGAACCAAAGCCTGTTTCATAATATCAAAGGAAATCCCCTGAATTTTAATATCCATCTGAATTGCAGTAATACCTTCAGTTGTTCCCGCAACCTTAAAATCCATATCTCCGAAATGGTCTTCGGAACCGAGAATATCACTTAAGACAACAACTTTTTCTTCTTCTTTAATAAGTCCCATCGCAATACCTGCCACAGGTCTTGTTATCTTCACACCGCCGTCCATAAGCGCGAGTGATCCCGCACAAACAGTAGCCATTGATGAAGAGCCGTTTGATTCGAGGATATCAGAAACAATTCTTACTGTGTAAGGGAAATCAGCTTCCGAAGGAATCATTTTCTTCAGTGCACGTTCTGCAAGATTACCGTGACCGATTTCTCTTCTTCCGGGGCCGGGTCTTCCGCCAACTTCTCCGACACTGAATGACGGAAAGTTATAATGCAGAAGAACTCTTTTATTTCCTTCTTCTTTAATAAGACCTTCAACAATCTGCTCATCGCGTTTTGTTCCAAGAGTCATTGTAGTTAAGCTTTGCGTCTCACCTCGTGTAAACAGAGCAGAGCCGTGTGTTCTGGGCAGAACGCCGACTTCACAGGTTATAGGTCTGATATCTGTAACTCCCCTTCCATCGAGTCTTATCTGTTCTTCGACAATCATCTTTCTCATATCAACCTGCTGGATATCATGCATAATTTCCTCGAGTTTCTTTTCAGACTCCGGATATTTTTCTGCAAGAGCTTCCAATACCCTGAGTTTTAACTCTTTAGATTTTTTATGTCTGTCTTCTTTAGAAAGGATGGTTCTGTCCAGACTTTTTATTCCTTCTTCATAAAGTGCCTTAACTTCGTTCATCATTTCAGTTCTGTCTTCAAGCGGGTCAACAGTTCTTTTGGGTTTACCTGCTTCGGCTGCAAATTCCTTCTGGAAATTACAGAGGTCAATAATATGCTTGTGTGCAAATTCGACTGCCGAAAGCAGATCCTCTTCGGAAACTTCTTTTGCCTCGCCTTCAACCATTACGATAGAAGTTAAAGTACCGGCAACAGTGACATCAAAATCACCCTGCTCTAATTGTCCGAAGGTAGGATTTACGATAAATTCACCGTTAATTCTTGTTAACCTTACTTCTGCAATAGGTTCGTGAAAAGGAATATCAGAAACCAGCAATGCTGCAGATGCACCGACACATCCTATCACATCCGGATCGTATTCACCATCTGCTGAATAAACACTAACGTTTATCTGTGTTTCACAAAAATATCCTTCTGCAAACATTGGTCTGATAGGTCTGTCTATAAGACGAGACGACAAAATTTCCTTCTCTGAAGGTCTTCCTTCCCTTCTGAAAAATCCGCCCGGTATTTTTCCAACCGCTCCAGTTTTTTCCCGGTAGTCAACCGATAACGGGAAAAAATCCTGTCCAACGTTTGCCTCTTCTTTTGCAACTACTGTACACAATACAACGTTATCGTCATAAGATGCCAACACTGCACCATTAGCCTGTTTTGCTAATCTTCCTGTTTCAAGCGTAAGTTTCCTTCCGCCTATCTCCATAGTTTTTCTAAAAACCATCTTTATCTTTCTTTAAATTTACTTTCTTAATTCTAAATCTTTCACAATCTGTCTGTAACGTGTAATGTCTTTGTTCTCGAGGTATTTAAGAAGTTTTCTTCTTTTCCCTACCATCTTTAAAAGACCAGTTTTTGAATGATTGTCCTTTTTGTGTTTATTAAAATGATCAGCCGATAGTTCATTTATTCTTTTTGTTAAGATTGCTATCTGAACTTCGGTTTTTCCGGAATCTTTCTCATTCTTTCCGAATTTTGTTACAATTGCTTGTCTGTCTTCTTTTGTTAATCCCATTTTTATATGAATTATTATTTAATTAAATGTTTATTACACTCTTGTTTATCTTTATTAAGCTGGTTCACGAGTTCATCGAGAGAATTAAACTTCTTTTCATCCCGGATGTAATCCCTTATAACCACTTTTATTTTCTTTCCATAAATATTTTTATCAAAATCAAAGATGTTAACCTCGATAAAAACTTCATTACCGGTTGAAACTGTAGGTCTGTTTCCAATATTCATCATTCCGAAATAATGTCCTCCATCAACAAGAACTTCCACAAAATACACACCATTTTTGGGTACAAGTTTATGTTCATCCATTATTTTCACATTGGCAGTGGGAAAACCTATAGTATTCCCTCTTCTGTCGCCCGTAACTACATTTCCTTCAAACGAATAATAATCACCAAGAATTTCACTTGCACCTTTCATATCTCCATTAAGGAGCAAATTTCGAATATTAGTACTGTTTATCCTAGACTCACCTTTAAACTCATCAACTTTATACAGGCTGAACCCATACTTGCCGGAAATAGCATTCAATGACTCAAAATTTCCCTCTCTATTCTTACCAAAGGAATGGTCAAAACCGAGCACAAGATGTTCAAGACCTATTCCATCAACAAGATATTTTTTCAGGAACTCTTCCGCACTTGTTGAAGAAAAATCCTCGGTAAACTTTAAAATGTAAACTACATCTACTCCAAGTTTCTGAAAAACTTCAAGTCTTTCATGAGTTGTGGATAGCAGTTTAATTTCAGTTCCCCGATTCTTCAATATCAACTGCGGGTGAGGGTCAAATGTAACAATCACACTTCTGCATCCATACTTTTTCTTTAAATCGTTCAGTTTATCGATTACAACACGGTGTCCTTTATGAACACCATCAAAAGTACCAACCGTTACAACGCTATGCCTATCGTAATTACTTTTTTCTAAGTTCCTTAATATCTTCATTAAATACAAATATCGGAAGTGATTAAATGAACCTCTTCCGATATATAATTTCTTTTAGTTTAAAGATTTCAATGTTTCAAGAATCTTTTCAAAATTCGGAAGTTCACCTGCATTTTCGAGAACTTCTGCGTACGCAATCTTTCCTTCTTTATTTACCACAAAAGCTGCACGTTTTGATACACCATTCATTCCAAGAACAAATCCGCCATCTGCATATTTAGTACCATAAGCATTTGATACTGTTGAGTTAAAATCACTTAATAACGGAATAGTAATTCCGTTGGCCTTTGCCCAGGCTTCCTGAGTAAAAATGGAATCAACGCTAATACCAAGAACAACAGCATCCATAGATGAGTATTTTTCAAATCCTTCCGAAACCGAACACATTTCTGTGGTACAGACACTTGTGTATGACAGGGGATAGAATAAAATCACAACATTTTTACCTTTATAATCTGCAAGTCCAAATTCTTTAGGTTCACCGGTAGTATTTTTCGAAAACAGTTTAAAATCCGGAGCTAAATCTCCAATTTTCAAAGACATAATTATTATTCCTTTCTTATTTATGGTTAAATGTTATACTAAATATAGAATAACTATAAATATAAACAAATCAAAATGCATTAACAATCCGAAGAAATGCCACAAAAGCTGGATGACGATTAAATTTAAATATCAGATTAGCCCAAATAATTTGCAAATATTGAATAAAATTGCTGTTTTTTAACTTTTAGGCTGATAATTTGCTTTAATTTCAACTATCTGAGTAGAAAATTAACATGTTTATTACAATTCAATGTAAATTTGTACAAATAAACAAATTACAAATCAACACGAAAATAATTCCAAACTAAACTACATTACTTACTTGTTTATTAAAATCAACTTGAATAAATTTTATGAATAAACCAAAACCAATTAAAGGAGTTTTAATGAAAAGTTCAAAAGCAGTAATGCTTGCAGTAGTATTTTTAGTTTCGCTGGGATTGTTTTCTTGCGGTACAGAAAAGGACAAAGTGATAAAATATCTTACAAAAATTAAAGAGTACGTAAAGTCTTCTGACTACAGAAATGCCGGTATGTCGTTTGTTGAGGCAAGTATTTCAACTTCCCCAAACGGAGAAAAGGCATTCGATGAAAACAAGTTAAACGAATCTATTTCTTCTTTAATAGAAAAAAAGGATATGGAAATCTGCAGCTCTGTAGGCTTTAAAGACAGGCAGGAAGCCGGAACACTTGTAAGCAAATATATGGCTGAAGCAGATGTTAAAGTAATTATTGATGAGATTGACAAAGCAATGAATGAGTTAGCAGTTGAGTTCCAAAAGGAGGCAATGGCAAAAGCTAACATTACAATGCCGCCACCGCAGATGCCCCCGGGACATGAAAACATTCAAATGCCTCCGGGACACGAGAATATGAACATGCCGACGGATAAACTGGAACCGAATAAAACAGATAAAAAAGAAGAAAAGAAAACAGACAAAAAATAGGTATAAGATTTTAAAGTGCCGAATTTTATCCGGCACTTTAAAATTCATTTATAAGCCCAAAATGTATCTTTCCGTCAAGTATACCATCATCTTTACCGATTGCATAATTCACACCAATAACACCAATAGCTGTTTCAATCCTGATACCAAGTCCGTAACCGAATATAAAACTTTCCTGTCTTGGAATATTATTTAGTAAGTCGGCAGGTCTATAATAATATCCCGGATCAAAAAATACTGAAGCAAAACTTTTTCGGGAAAATGCATAACGCATTTCAACTGTGCCGTAAGTAAAAGCAGAAGCTCTGAACTGTTCTTCACGGTAACCTCTTACATTTTTTATACCTCCGACTTTGAAATAATCAGCATCTTCAAGTTTATCAGAAACAACCTGGCCGGCAAATAATCTCACAAGAAGCGATTGTCTTCTGAAAAAAGAAAAGAAAACATCAACATCCATAGAATACCTCTGGAGCGCGAATGACTGGTCGGCAGAATTAACCGACCCCTGACGGTTATATATTTTCTTGTCACCATAAACATAGTTTGCCCTGTAAAGAATACCTTTTTCGGGAATATAAATATTATCGCGGCTATCAAACCTGATTTCAGTTCCGGCATACAAAACCCTCGAATCGGCAACTTTAAAACTTACAAGTGAATCCTCCGGAGGAATAATCCTGTCGATACCGGCAGAGAAGCCAAAAGTAAATTTGCTCGTTACGAGTATATCTCCTTTTGCATCAAATTTTCTTCTTGTATAACTTGAATCCTGTAATCTCTGAAGAAAACCACCGCTTACATTAAGCGGCAAACCAAAGAAATACGGCTCTCCGTATTTTAATTCAAGCTCCTGAATAGATTTTGTTTCCTGCTGCCATCTTGCATCAAGACGTCGGGCAGTTCCGAACAAATTTCTGAAAGATAAATTAATCAGACCCGTAAAATATCCGTTTTCGTTTTCGTTAGCAGGGGGAACGTAACCAATAATTCCATCAAAAGTGTTTGTGTTACCTTCCTTAACCTTAATCAATAACCCGGATTCGTTCTTGTTTGTAAGAGTATAAACAACAGGAGTTTCAACAACTTCAAAAATGTTAAGCCGTTCAAGTCTGAATTTAATATTCTGAAGGTCTTCACGGGTTACAGATTTATCATTATTAATTTTCAGTTCCCGTAGTATTACTGACTCTTTTGTGTCTTCATTACCTTTAATTCTAATGTTACTGATTTTTACTTTTGACTCTTCTTTAATTATTATTTTTAATCTTAATTTAGGAAGTGAATTTTCGTAATAAACAGAAACATCATCAACAAACACTTTTGTAAAGAGACTTCCCCGTTTTTCATAATTATTCAGAAGTTCTTTAATATCATTATTGAGTATATTATTATCCAGTACTTCACCGGTTTTAGTATCGAATTTACCAAGTATATCAGCCGTAGAAAATGTTCTGTTGCCGGATATAACAATATCTCCAAGCATTACCTGTTTTCCCTCTTCTATTGAAATCGTAAGGTCTGCAAAAGAGGAATCGTTGTTGAATAATATTTTAAACCCGGATATTTTTGCGAAAAGGAATCCATTATCACGGTATTTTGAACGGATGGATTTTAAGTCTGTATTAAACTGGTCAGCGAGAAACGGTTTATCCGTTTTGAGAACCATAGAATTCTTTAGTTCGTTATCACTAAAAAATGAATTACCTTCAATCGCAACAGTGCCAACCAATGTTTGTGAATAAAGGTCTGAAGTACAAACAAGAATTACTAAGACTATAAAATGCTTAATGATTAATTTGGCGCTGATTATTTTAAGTTTAATCAAAGTAATTTAAATAAAATTACTTTTCAGCAACTACAACAATTCCGGTACCTGTTTCATTACTGGTCTTTGTATCAAGCCACATAAGAATCAGAACAAACCAAAGCGTAAAGAAATAATAAATCGGTAAAATTAAAATAAGTAATTTTGAAACCCCGGCAATTAATATCGGATACTTTATCCCGAATCTCCAGGAAACTGTTCCGTACTTACCATAAGTATATTTGAAGTGTGAAACTTTTAATCCTGCACGTTCAAGTTTTGTAGTAATATCTTCTTTTGAGTATCCGTTTCTTGCATGTTCCTCAATAAAGCTCTCGTCGTGTTCGTCGTGTGCATCACTTCCGCCCAAATCCGACGGAGTATTAATAAGAAGTTTACCGCCTTTCTTTAAAGCATTTGCAAAATTC
Source organism: uncultured Ignavibacteriota bacterium (assembly GCA_903901375.1). GTDB lineage: Bacteria > Bacteroidota > Ignavibacteria > Tepidaquicellales > Tepidaquicellaceae > CAIKZJ01. Next base: position 8,271 of record CAIUQV010000090.1, on the reverse strand, counting down.
TTCAACACCAGTTCGTCTTCAATGATATGCTCCATTACATCTACGTTAAGTATAAAGTCATATTCATTACTGTAATTTATCTTTGTAAGGTCCGCGACTTCAAACCTAACATTCTTAAATCCACTTTTTTCAAAAAAGTAATTACAGTCTTCTACCTGCTCATCTTTAACGTCAACCCCGAATATTTTAGCTCCCCTGAACCTTTTTGCCATAAAATAAGAATATTGTCCGAACCCCATTCCCGCATCGAATATATTAATTGAATCTGATGAATTATACAGTGATTTAACGGTATTCCTAACGTGCCATGAACGAAGAAACATTATGTCAAGCAATTTATAAAATATTCTTCTAAGGAATACTTTCCTTGCAACGATATCTCCAAAAACTTTTTTTACCGGATCGTATTTCAAAATCTATAGATTTAATTTTCTAAAATTGTGTTTACTTCTTTTAAAACCATTTCTGTTGTTACTAATTCCATACAATTAGGCTTAAAGTTGCATTGGTTTTTATAGCAGACAAGACAGTCCATAGCTGGATAAACTTTCCTTACAAGTCCATAATCTTCAATTTCAGCATAAGAAGTAGGACCGAAAATACAAACCGAAGGAATTTCAAGTGCTGTCGCTATATGCAGTGCCAAAGTATCACCCGTAACAAGAACATCACAAAGGTTAACATAAGATGCAAAGATTCTCAGTGAGTTATCACTTCCAGTATCAAACACATTCTTACACTCTTTTGAGAGTTGTTTGTTTAGTTCAACTTCATTTCCACCACCAAATAGTAGAAACGCACATTTATAATCCTTGGAAAGTTTCTTCATAAGGTCAATATATCCTTCTTTTCTCCATTTTTTAAATTCCCATCTGTTGCTTGCACCTGCATTAATTCCTATTATTTTATCAAACTTTGAAAGTTCGTTAGTGTCGTAAAATTTTTTTCCTTTTAAATACTCATCTTTAGTAAGGTTAAAAACTATTCTGCCTTTTTCATATTCAAGTGAACAGATTTCGTGAATCACTTTCTGATATGTTTTAGTATTCTTTGCTTTCAGAAAGTCGAAAGCTCCCATTTCAAACCACTCTTCGGCTTCCTTGTTAAACGGATAAACCTTCCCTTTTTCATTCAGTCCAAAACCTATCTTAAAATCTCCCCTCGCAAATGAAGCAAGAGATGAACTTACTGGCGAAGGATCAAGATTTATTACTAAATTATATTTCACAAGACTAATGTCTGATAAAGTATGGTTATTCTCATACACTAATATTTTATCTACATATTCATTATTCCTGAACAGTTCAGCTGCGTTAGCTTTTGTCAGCCAGTTTATACACGAACCAGAATACTTTTTCTTAAGAGAATGAAGAATCGAAGTTGTACGCAGTACATCACCAATTGCATCAAGCTTTATTATAAGTATCATCTTATCGCCTGATGAATAATAACCGCATGAATCACAGACAACCCCCTCTGACTTATGGTATTTACAGGGTCGGTCTCCGGGAAAGTACTTACAATCATACTTTAAAATCATTCTATCTCCTTAAGTATTTGTTCCGTAAGCTCGGGAAATTTATTAAATAAATTATCTTCAAGTTTATTATTTATGTTAGCCTCAAAATCAATCATTCCTCTGTCTCCAAAAAACTTATCGACTGCTTTTATAATCGCATTCTCGTCCAGTGGTTTTATTATGTAGCCTGTTTTTCCGTCAACTACATCTTCGGCAAGACCACCAACATTTGTTACGATAACGGGTTTGCCGAAACCATAAGCTATGTTCAACACACCACTCTGTGTTGCCGATAAATATGGCAGAACAACCATGTCTGCTACGGAATAATATTTTCCCACTTCTTCATTTGGAACAAACCTCTGAACAACCTTCACGTTCTCTTTTAAACCAAGATTATTTATTTGTTCGTAATATTTATCAGGGGAATCATAGAACTCACCTACAATCAGTAGTTTTACCTGGGGATGCTTTTTGATTATCCCCGGCATAGCATCAATCAGTACATTCAAACCTTTATACTTCCTCACATATCCAAAAAACAACAATATATCATCATCTTCTTTAAAACCGAATTCAACTTTTTGTTTACTCACATCAAGGTTCTTATTCAGATTGTAACCACCATATATAGGCAATGCAGATTTATATATTTTCTTATTTGTAAAATCTTTTAATGCATCTTCAACGATGTTTGAAAGAGCAACAAAAGCGTTTGCATTCTTCAGACCCATCTTGGTAAGTAACCGATCAATGAATCTTCCCTCATGGGACATTACATTTTCAGTTATAAAAATAATTCTATCCCTGTACTGCTTTTTAATTAAAGAAGAAATCACTCTGTGAGAAGGGCCGAAAAATGGATTCCACCAATCAAAATATACCAAATCAGCTTGTAAATTATTTATATGCTTTGCTGCTTGAAACCAAGTAAACGGGTTTACAGAGTTTATTATTCTCTTGCTAATAGACTCTTTAATAACAAATCCACTTATATCATTCTGTGTAGTACCCGGAAATAAAATAGAGGGATACAATAGTTTATAATTAACTATCTCAACATCATATTTTGCTTTCAACACATCATATAAAAACGACACATAAAGTGCGTTTCCACCTCTGTAAGGATATGCAGGCCCGACTATAACAATTTTCTTCTTTTCTCTCAATTCCTTAAAATATTGAGCCAAATATAGACATTATGAAAATCAATTGTAATTCCATTTCATAAAGCCTTTAAGAGGAATCAGTCTTTCTCGAGAAATTTCTTTGCAATTAAGACATCTTCATAGCTTCCGATAATCAACGGTGTTCGCTGATGCAGACTTGAAGGATGTATATCGAGTATTCTGTTTTTACCGTCAATTGCCAAACCACCTGCCTGTTCAACTAGAAATGCAAGCGGATTTGCTTCATACATTAATCTTAGTTTTCCGTTTTTATTCTTTCCGTCAGCAGGGTATAAAAATATTCCGCCGTACAAAAGATTCCTGTGAAAATCTGCAACGAGTGAACCCACATACCTTGAGGAATATGGTCTGCCGGTTTCTTTATCGAACTGCTTAAGATAATCTATATAATTCTGCATTCCCTTTGACCATTTAGCATAATTACCTTCATTCACCGAATAAGTTTTAGATTTCTTCGGAATCATCAGATTATTATATGAAATAAAAAACTCACCAATAGCCGGATCAAGTGTAAACCCATGCACACCCCTGCCGGCAGTGTAAACCATAATCGTACTTGAACCATAAACTACATATCCCGCAGCTACCTGTTTGTATCCGTGCTGCAAACAATCCTCAATAGTTCCCGGACCGCTTATAGATAATCTTTTATAAATAGAAAATATTGTTCCAATAGAAATATTTGCGTCAATGTTTGATGAACCGTCAAGAGGATCAAAATGAACAATATATTTATGCGAATAATCCGAATACACTTCATCAATTGGGACAAAAGTTTCTTCTTCCTCAGAGCACAATGCACAAGCGTGTCCGCCTATTCTCATAATATTTTTCAGCGTCTCATTCGCATACACATCCAGCTTCTTCACTTCCTCACCCTGAACATTCTCGTCACCCGTAAGCCCGAGTATATCTATCAACCCTGCCTTGTTAACCTCAAGCGATACTACTTTGCACGCCAGCGCTATATCGCCAAGCAAATCAGAAAGCTGTCCTGTTGCACCGGGTATTCTTCTTTCCTCTTCGATGATGTGTCTGTTAAGTGTTGTAAGTCTGTTAATCATTTTTAATCTCCGTTTATTTTATATCAAAACTGAAATGGCATCTTTAATCTTTTCGATACCAATCACTTCAATCTTATATTTCTTTATGTTTATATGCTTCAGATTATTCTTTGGTAAAATAATTTTCTTAAAACCAAGTTTTTCTGCCTCATTAATTCTCTTTTCGATATTTGAAATAGTTCTTATCTCCCCTGCCAAACCTACCTCACCGATTATAACTGTTTCAGAATCGACCGGAATATCCTTCGCAGAAGAATAAATACTCATTGCTGCAGCAAGGTCTACCGCCGTTTCATCAATCTTTACACCGCCTGCAATATTCAGGAATACATCGTGTTTGTTTAAAAACAATCCGAGTTTCTTTTCAAGCACTGCATTCAATATACTAAGCCTTTTGTAATCAAATCCCATTGCAGTTCTTTGCGGCACACCGTAAGACGATGAAGATACAAGTGCCTGAACCTCTATCAGTATCGGACGCGTACCTTCTATTGCTGATGATATCACACATCCCGAAGCACCATAGTTTCTTTGCGATAAAAACACTTCACTCGGATTGGTTACTTCTTTCAATCCCTTTTCCGTCATTTCAAAAATGCCAATTTCATTCGTTGACCCAAAACGGTTTTTCATTCCACGTAGCATTCTGTAGAAATGAGTTCGTTCTCCCTCGAATTGTAGTACCACATCAACCATATGCTCTATCACTTTTGGACCTGCAATAGTTCCGTCCTTTGTAATATGCCCCACTAGAAAAATAGGTATATTCGTAGTCTTTGCAATCTTTATCAAGTATGATGTAGATTCTCTTAACTGTGAAATTGTACCCGGAGAACTTTCAAGCTCGGGAAGAAACACTGTCTGTATTGAATCAACAACAACAAAATCTGGTTTCTCAATCTCTATTGCAGATGCAACTGTATCAAGGTTCGTTTCAGGCAGCACATAAAAATTGTTCACCTTCACTCCAAGCCTGTCAGCCCGCATCTTTATCTGCGACGGAGATTCTTCTCCACTTACATATAAAAACTTTTTCCCGCTTAAATTACCGGCTATCTGAAGCATCAGTGTTGACTTGCCAATTCCCGGATCACCCCCAATCAGCATAACAGACCCGTTCACTATACCACCCCCAAGAACCCTGTCGAGCTCGCTGATTTTTGTCGGCGTTCTGTTGCCATCCTGTTCGTGTATAATATCATCAAGCGTTTGGATACTTGCTTTAATGTTTTTATCAGAAACTGCTTTACTCGATTTCACCTTACGGGACTCTGTAAGTATTTCTTCAAAAGTATTCCATTGCTCACAAGAAGGGCACTTACCCGTCCATCGCGGTGAAGTATATCCGCAGTTCTGACATACAAAATTTGTTTTGCTCTTTGAGGACATTAATATAAATTTAAATGAAAGTATTATTTCGCGATCTTTTTTAAAAGGGAAATATAATGACTAATAACAAAAATATGGTTAAAAGAATTTTTAACCATATTTTCTAATCCGTAAAATATTATGTTTGTTTACTATAAGGATATTCATCCCTATTTTATCAGTAGCATTTTCACAGTTTTATTTATACCGTTAATTGAATAACGGAAATAATATACTCCGGTTGGAAAGTTATTCATATTCAGAGTGTATTCATAATATCCGGGACTTACCGTTTTATTGTTTTCTGTTTTAACTGTTTTACCGTTCGCATCAAAAATTGATATACCAAGGTCTCCCTTTTCTTTAATTCCAAACTTTATTCTCGTTGATGGATTGAAAGGATTTGGATAATTCTGCTCAAGTGTATATTCGTCTGGAATTTCTGTACCAATATTTAATATCGCATCTGGATGTACATAAAAACTCCAAATTGTCGACCATTCACTTTCAACTGCTCCTGCTATAGCTTTAACTCTCCAGTAATAGTTATTTCCTCCGGTTAATTTCCCTGGTGGAACCGTATATTGATTTGAGGTCAGATAAGCATAATCTGTCAGGGTAACAAAACTGCTGGTTGGTGAAATCTGAATAAAGTAACTTAATGCTTCCGGAACATAAGTAAAGGTAAGTCCCGGTTTTGTTGTGTGTATTGTTGAATTATTTAAAGGATAAACTAACTGTGGTGCACTCAATGGCGTCCCACCGTTTGTTGTTTTCAGAATAATACCGTTATATCCTAATAACCATCCTGTGCTCTGATTATAAAAATTTATATTCGTTAACTGATTATTTCCAGGTAAACCACCAATTATACTCCAGTTTTCACCAAAATTAGTTGACCTCAATAGAGTATTATCCCATCCTGCAATCCAACCGGTTCCTGTTTCAAAAAAATGAACAGAAAAAAGGTATGAAGAAATTCCGGTAACAGTTTTCTGAACCCAATTAGTACCACCGTTAGTAGTCTTAAGTATCACACCGTTTGACCCCACTGCAACTCCTGTATTTACATTAAGGAAACTTACATCACGTAACCAACTCGCAACGCTTACGTTCTGCTGAACCCAATTTTCTCCTGCATCTGATGTCTTAAAAATTTCATTATGACTTCCGACGATATATCCCGTATTATTATCGGGAAAAGCCATCTGGAAAAACTCGCTCGTGGTAGAACCTAAATTTTTCTGCGTCCAGTTTAACCCGCCGTTTGTTGTTTTAGCAAAGTATTTCATGTCACCACAAACAAAACCGGTATTTGAATTTATAAATACTACATCCCATAAACCCCTGGTAGAATTATAAATAGTAGCCCATGTTATTCCACCATTTAATGTTTTTAGTAGTATACCGGTAGAGGTTAAATAATCTCCGTACGAACCTGCAATCCAGCCGGTGTCCACATTCTGAAACTGTATTCCGCCGTAAGTATACAAAGATGGAATGATCTGACTAACCCAGTTACTGCCTCCATTCGATGTCTTAAGTAAAGTACCCTCACCTGCAATCCAGCCGGAATTTTGATTAAAAAAGTAGGATTCACCGAGTATTTTATTAGTACCACTGCTCTGTAATGTCCAATATTGAGAAAATAATGATGGGCAAAAAAAGAATGTTGCAATCAAAACAGTATAAATTTTTATTTTCATACTTTTATCCTCCTGTTTCTTTGATTTAACTTACATCATAATTTAGCAAAAAAAGAATGTTGCAATCAAAACAGTATAAATTTTTATTTTCATACTTTTATCCTCCTGTTTCTTTGATTTAACTTACATCATAATTTAATAATATGCAACATAATACTTTTTACTGAAAATAAAGATTTTAATATTATTTTATATGAGTACACACTTAATAGAATAAATATTTAGTAATGCACAAGAAGTAAACCAACAAATTGTCCATTCAACAATATAGATTAGATATTAAGTATTCTACTCAGTTTTCCGCCAGAACTATTATCTTATCTCCATCTGAAAACTTCACTTTTTCAGTCTTTACAGGATTTACATAAACTCCATAGCTCTTTTTACTGTCGAATGCCTCAGCTAATTTCCTGTACCCAATAGCTGTTTCGCCTTTTCGTTTAGCACTTTCAAGCACGGTATAAAAATCTACCGGCTTATCAGTCTTAATGTATCTTGTTACAGGCTTCAGATATATCTCGCTTCCCTCGTCATCAAAAAGTATTTCAAATACACGCATCAGATATTTGTTTTCTGATACCTGCGTCATTAAAAGACTTATCATCTTGTCGCTCACAATAAAATCATCTGCCTTTGTTACTTCTGCAAGTTCCCTGTTGTGAATATCAAGCATTTCGCTCACAATGTTTATACTCTTTCCAAGTTTTTCCGATATACTCCTTAAATGCAACAGCGTTACAAGTGTATGTGCATCAGCTTCCTGCAAACTCAACTCTTCTTTGTAACACAACAGAAGTATATGACCGTATGATGATATATCAAGCGAATCCAAAACCTCTCTGCTGGTTGTATCTCCAATTTCAAATTCCACTTTCAGAAAATGCAAACCGTTTTGTATTCTTACCTGCTCTGCCGCATCTATCGGATACGATGAGACTACCCGCAATGTCGAGCCCACACCTGAATAGCTGTCCATCTCATTTATTATTGTGTATGCTCTTCTGTTCCAGCCGAGTAACAAAGTCTTATCTGCAGTTATTGCATTCGTATATTCTTCCACAATTACTGTAGTATCAAAATCATGCTGCATATTTTTATCTATTATTAAGGTATCATCATCTTCTGTAATCGCAATCACCTTCTCGTCTTTTTTAATCACGTAATTCATGTCAGGATTTATCGCAACAGTTTTATCCTGAAGCTGAAGCCCTATTACTGCCGAATCTTTATATGCAAAAAGTGCTTCACCGTAAGTCTTACCCTCAAGCATTTCCTCTTCATTGAAATATATCTCTGCACCATCAAAATCCATCAGCTCCGTATAAACCACGCTCAGCCCCGACTGCCGGCTGGTCTGCGTCATTATCCTCGCAACAATGTCATCCGTCAGCACAAGCTCCACCTCATCCTTGCCCACCATCTTT
>CAIUQV010000089.1 GCA_903901375.1 uncultured Ignavibacteriota bacterium | reverse complement strand
TACATACGGAAGCATTAAATTATATACTGAATGTAACGTATATTTCGCTTTAGTAAAAACTACAGATTACGAAAAGAATCCTGTCTGGAGCACCTCTTACGCCTCCGTCGTTCAATTAACATAGTCAGCTATACAAATTTCCAAAAATTCTTTAGATTTAACTTGACTTTATTGCAAATTTATGCCATTTTTGCATTAACTAACTAATTGGTTAATATGTATGGTTAAACTGTATGGATGAAATAACGAATATTAAAGAGAATTTTAAAGCTGAAGTAAGTCATCATTCAACTGAAAAAGATATTCTTGAAGCTGCAAAAAGAGTTTTCCAGATTAAAGGTATGTATGGTGCGCGTATGCAGGAAATCGCTGATGAAGCAGGAATTAACAAAGCTATGCTTCATTATTATTTCCGCTCGAAAGACAAATTATTCGATGCTGTTTTTCAGGACGCTGCCCGTAACTTCTTTTCGAAAATCAGAGAATACCTTAATGTGGATAAACCACTCCTTGAAAAGATTGAATATTTTGTTGAGAATTATGTCGAATTGCTTTTGCAGAACTCATACATCCCCGCATTCATTATTTCAGAAGTTCATCAGAATCCTGACAGGATTAAAAATGTATTTATGGAAAGCGGCGTAAGTGCCGAAATGCAGTTTATCAGCGACATTAATACTGCAGTATCCCTCGGAATCATTCATCCGGTTGATCCGAAACAACTAATCATTAATATTATAGGTTTATGTGTTTTCCCGGTTGCTGCAAAACCTATTATTAAAACCATACTAAGCTTAAAAGAAGAAGAATATCTTGAGTTTATTGAAACAAGAAAGAAAGAAGTATCAAAATTTATTATAAATGCAATTAAAGTTCATTAATTATGCTGTACAAGAAATTAATACTGTTGATTATTTTATTACTTATAGATATTGCTGTTTTGCAATCTCAGGAAAATCCTTACACTTTAAAGGATTTCTATAAAATAGCATATGAGAATTATCCAAACGCAAAACAAAAATCATACTATAAATCTATTAATAATCTGAAACTTGAAAATATAGGAGTTAATTATCTTCCTCAGATCTCGTTCAAAGGGCAGGCGTCGTACCAGTCAGATGTAACCAAACTGGAAATTAATAATCCAATGTTTCAGGCACCTGAACTAAGTAAAGACCAGTACAAGTTGAGCATGGATGTACGTCAGCTGTTGTTTGACGGAGGTAACACTTCATCTTTGAAAACTACCGAACAAAAACAGGTTGCGGTAGATGAACAAAAAGTTGAAGTGGATTTATTCACACTCAAACAAAAGATAAATGATTTGTACTTCGCTATTCTTTTGCTTCAGGAAAAGAAGAAAGTTAATGAGTTGCTGGTAAAAGATTTAAACACAAGAATTGCCGAAACAGAATCGCGTATTAAGAACGAAACGATGACAATAAATAACCTCTATATTCTTCAGGCTCAGAAACTACAGACTGAACAGGATATTCAGAATATAGAGAATGATAAAGCAGGTTCAATTAAAATGCTGAGTGAGTTAATTGGCTATAAAATAACCGACAATTCCGTTTTGTCATTGCCCGAATTAATTCCTGTTACTTATGATAACGATTATTCCTCCAGACCTGAATATAAACTCTTCGATTATCAGAAAGATCAGTTGAATTCATACACTGATGTCGTTAACTCCCGTGTTATCCCAAAGATATCTGCTTTCGGACAGGCAGGTTATGGCAGACCCGGACTTAATATGCTTGATAACTCTTTTAAACCATTTTATTTGGTTGGGCTTAATATCACTTGGAATCCTATTAACTGGAATTCAGATAACAACGAGAAACAGATTTATCAGATAAATCAGAAAATTGTTGATTCTCAAAAAGAAACATTTGAAAAGAATCTGAAAGTTGTTCTTGAAAAATATAAATCTGATATTGATAAATTTGAAGCTCTGATTAAAAAGGACGAGGAATTAGTTTCTCTCAGAGAGAATATTGTTACTGTAACTTATTCGCAGCTGCAAAACGGTACTATCACATCTACTGTTTATTTAACTGAGCTAAACAATAAAACTCAATCCCAGCTAATGCTTGAAACTCATAAGGTTCAGCTGCTTCAGGCAAAAATTAATTATTTAACAACAAAAGGAATTTACTAATATGAAAAATTTATTAATCATTATTTCGTTATCGGTTTTCATTTTATCTGGCTGTTCCAACGATAAACAAAAGTCTGATGCCTACGGTAACTTTGAAGCAACTGAAACCATCGTTTCGTCTGAGTCGAGCGGTAAGCTGTATGAACTCAATGTTGAGGAGGGACAGATAATTGAAGCAAATAAAATTGTTGGTTATATTGATACAAGCCAGTTGTACCTCAAGAAACTTCAGCTTTCACAGCAAAAGAATACTAC
>CAIUQV010000088.1 GCA_903901375.1 uncultured Ignavibacteriota bacterium | reverse complement strand
AGCATAAAAAATCTTGTTTACATTCAGGCAGCTGATAAAGAAATACTTAATGCTGCAAAAAAACTCACAAACTTTTCATTAATGACTACCAAGTCATTTTTCTCTGTAACTCAGGGACAAGCATCGACGAATAACTTCAAAGTGAAAATTCCATACGTTGCAGCCGGTTTTAATTCACCTGTTACTTTTACAACAGAAGTACAACCTACGAATGCAGGTATTACAACGTCTTTCCCTTCAGGAACGACTATTTCAAATTTCCCTGATTCATTATCAGTACAAATAAATACGACTTCTGCTGTTCCAACAGGGACATACAAAGTTATATTGACCGGTACAAGTGTAAGCGGTAAAGTACATAAAATCTCGGTTGATATTCTGGTCGGTAAGAATTACGTTACTGTGAAGTCAAACAACAGCCAGCTAAATGTTAAAGTAGATAACGTAACTTATCTGGGTGCAAGTTTATTCAACTGGGATATTAACTCCTCTCACACTTTACAGGCAATTTCTCCTCAGGTAAACGGAAACACAAGGTATGTATTTACAAACTGGAGCAATTCGGGAGATACAACTCAAACAATAAATGTAACTGCAACAACATCTGAATATACAGCAAATTTTAAAACACAGTTTAAACTACTAGGTTCAGTTCAACCTGCAGGAATTCCAGTTACTGTTGTGGGAAGTAACACCTTCTATGATTCATCAACAACGGTTAATGTATCTACAAATCCATTTTCTTTACAGTATAATGGAAAAACATATTACTTTAACAGATGGATGGGGGCAGGTATAGGTTCTTACACAGGAAATAACAGAAATATACAGTTGACTTTGAACAATCCTATAAATCAGATAGCGTTTTACGATACAATAAATACAAGTATAACAAAGCTTGGAAGTGAAATTCCGAGTAAATACGATTTATACCAGAATTATCCGAATCCTTTTAATCCGACAACGAATATCAAATTTGATATAATGAGGAATGGATTAGTTAAACTTGAGGTATATGATGTTACAGGTAAAGTAGTGAATACTTTAGTAAACAGTAAGTTAGAAGCGGGGAAATATGAATTTTCAATGAATGCAGGATATATGCCGAGCGGAGTATACTTCTACAAACTGGAGACAGAAAGTTTCACAATGACAAAAAGAATGATTCTTCTGAAATAAACAGTTAGATGAACTAATAAAAGGGTCAGTTTAATAAAACTGACCCTTTTTTTATTATCTCTTATTTGTTAAGTTAAAAACTTGTATAACTCTTGTTCACTTAATAAGACTGGAACAATATTATTTATTTTGAGTAATAATCAATCATTTGTATAAGTGCCTTTGTACAAACAGGGCAGAAATTATTGTATGAAATAGACTTCATTGTGCAATCCTGTTTTGGTCTGTAGACTCCTTTCGGGACATAACCACCGCCTTCGAATACACCCAGAACAGATTTATATTCTGCTGAAGAAGGAGTTGGTACAGGGGTATCTTTATCCATCATATCTTTCCATTTTTTATCAAAGTCAACCAGTGTAGTAAGATTAGCTTCATAAGGTTCAACATCGAGCTTATAATATTCCTCCACACCTACTTCAGAAGTATAATATTCATCACCTAATGCACAGAAGTGATGTCCGAATTCGTGAACAACCAGATAAGCACCATTATTATTCTTATTCGGAAATGATGTATAGTAATTATAAATCGCTCCCCCTCCATACTGCGAAGAATTTGAGATTATACAAATATTATCATACGGCGTCAGAGCAGAAATATCTCTAATAGTTTTAATATCAAGAGACATTAAGTACCTTTCTACGTCCTGAGTATAATAAGACATCCCAAGAAGATTATTTTTCCATGTTCCCGTTCCCGGATTATCAACACCTGATTCCATTGAAGGTGCTAGTACTGCCCATATATTTATTTTATCCTT
>CAIUQV010000087.1 GCA_903901375.1 uncultured Ignavibacteriota bacterium | reverse complement strand
TTCAGAATGGTTTCAAAGAAGAAAATCTTTTAACTCCTGAATCCGAAGCCGCGTGGAAAGAATGGCTGAAGACAGGCGTTTACAAGCCTTGGGAGAAAAAAGACTGGGAGAACAAAGACAGTCACGATACGATTGGAATGATTGCGATTGACAGCAGCGGAAACCTGTCGGGTGCCTGCACAACCAGCGGTCTGAAGTTCAAGATGCACGGACGTGTTGGCGACTCGCCTGTTATCGGTGCCGCTTTGTACGTTGATAATGAACACGGTGCCGCAGTGTCAACTGGTGTCGGCGAAGAAGTTATTCGTATCTCCGGTGCGCATACTGTTGTTGAACTTATGCGAAACGGCTACAGCCCTGCCGATGCGTGCAAAGGCGCAGTGGAAAGAATCATAAAGATTAATAAAGATAAAGCAAAAGAACTTCAGGTAGGATTTCTGGCGCTGAATAAATTCGGCGAGTACGGCTCCTATGCCATCCAGCCCGATTTTCAGTATGCAGTTTATTCAAACAGGGAAAATAATGTTTTAAAGAATTCAATAAGTCATTTTAAATAATAATGAAAGCTCAGCTAAAGTTTATTTGTAACAAAGAAATCATTTCGGGAGAATTTAATCCCGCTATGACAGTCCTCGACTTTCTTCGCAACATGAAGGAACTCAAAGGAACTAAAGAAGGATGCAGGGAAGGCGATTGCGGTGCGTGTACTGTGCTTGTTGGCGAACTCTCCGGAAACTATGTTAATTATAAAAACATAAATTCCTGCCTGCTGCCGATGGGCGACATAGACGGCAAACACGTGATATCAATAGAAGGTTTAAACGTAGATGGTGTAAACCTGTTCCAGCAGTTCCTTGTTGATGAAGGCGGAACGCAGTGCGGCTTCTGCACGCCCGGCTTTGTCGTGTCGTTCACTTCGTACCTGCTTACCGCAGAAACATTCGAAACAGAAAAAGCTGTCGATTATCTTACAGGCAACCTGTGCAGATGCACCGGACATCCTGGAATCATAAGAGCTGCGAATGAAGTCTTAAAGATATTAAACAAGAAGGAAATTTTTACAGATAGAATTGCCTTTCTTATAGAAAACAAATTAATTCCTGAGTACTTTAAAGTTGCAGCTGCCAAACTGAAACAGATTCAGAAGCAAAGAATTCCTGTAAATTATGAAGGCACTAAACTTATTGTTTCGGGCGGCACAGACCTTTATGTACAGCAGGGAGATGTAATCGCAGGAAAGGATATTAACCTGATTTCAGAACTTATCAGTACTGATATAATAAAAATTCAGAATGATGAATGCATCGTCTCTGCATCGGCTACAGTTGCAGACCTTGAGACATCATCAATCTTCAACAATATGTTCAAAGGCTTTAAAGACACTGCACTATTATTCGGTTCAAAGCAAATCCGTAACCGTGCTACAATAGGCGGTAATATTAATAACGCTTCGCCTATCGGTGATATGACATCATTCTTTCTGTCATTAAACGCAAAACTTATTTTATCCGGAAAAAGCCAGACGCGCGAAGTATTCCTTAAAGATTATTACAAAGGGTATAAACGGCTCGACAGACAGCCGGATGAAATTGTATCAAGAATTATATTTAAAATTCCTTCGGGCGATTTCAAATACAGTTTCGAAAAAGTATGCCGCCGTAAGTATCTTGATATTGCAAGCGTTAACACATCTTTCTATTGCGAAATAACAGATAATAAATTTTCTGTCGTGCATATATCTGCCGGCGGTGTGGGACCAACGCCTGCTTATCTGTCAATGATGGCAGCATCTCTGAGCGGTAAAGAAATAAACTACGAAAACATTAAGCAGGGGATTGATACAGCACTTACGGAAATATCCCCAATCGGCGACGTAAGAGGTTCGGCGGATTACAAAAAACTGCTCTTAAGAAACCTCTTGTATGCACATTTTATGAAACTGTTTCCTGAAGTTATCACAGAGGAGGTTGTACTATGAAAAACTACGATTCCGTAAGACACGTAAAAGGTGAATCTCTGTTTATAGATGATTTAAGCATTCCTTCTTCTGCATTGTTCGGTGCGGTTTATGCATCGCCGATTGCACACGGAAAGATATTAAGCATCAGTCTTGAAGAAGCAAAAGCTTCCGAAGGAGTAGTCGCAGTGTTTACGCAAAGCGACATACCGGGAGTGAATCAGATAGGCGGCATCATTCATGACGAAAAACTTCTTGCCTCTGAATATGTACATTTCATTGGCGAGCCGATTGCTTTTATTACAGCAAAGACACAGTCTCAGGCAAGACTTGCTGCAAAGAAAGTGAAAGTGGAATTTGAAAAGCTTGAAGTGATAACAGACCCTAAAGATGCATTCCGGAAAGGAAGTCTTATTGTTAACGACCCGAAAATATACATAAACGGAAACGTTGATGAAGTCTGGGATAAGTGCGATTTGATTGTTGAAGATACTGTGGAATTAGGCGGGCAGGAACATCTGTACCTTGAAACACAATCTTCAATCAGTTATCCAACCGAAGGAGGCGGACTGAAGATTATATCATCAACTCAGAATCCAACTGCAATCCAGAGGACTGCCGCAAGTGTTTTAAATATTTCTGCAAACCAGATTGAGTCTGAAGTATCAAGGCTTGGCGGTGGTTTCGGCGGTAAGGAAGATCAGGCAACAGCGTGGGCGTGCCTCACAGCACTTGCAGCATACAAGCTGAAGAAACCTGTAAAACTAATTCTTTCCAGACAGGATGATATGAGGATGACCGGCAAACGTCATCCGTACACTTCTGACTATAAGATAGGTTTTTCCGGTGAAGGAAAGATACTCGCTTATGAAGTTACTTATTACCAGAACGCAGGTGCTGCGGCAGATTTATCTTTACCTATTCTCGACAGAACACTTGCACATTGCACAAACAGTTATTTTATTCCAAACGTCAAAGCAACAGGCTGGTGCTGTAAAACAAACCTTCCGCCAAACACTGCTTTCCGGGGGTTTGGAGGACCTCAGGGAATGTTTGTAATTGAGTCGGCAATTCACAAGGCATCTAAGCTGCTCGGCATTGAGCCGCATCTGATACAGGCACTTAATCTTTTCAAAGAAGGTGATGAATTCCCGTACGGACAAAAGATTGAAAACGGGAAATCGCAGGAATGCTGGCAGAGAATCTTTGAGAAGTACGATATTGATGCTGTCAAAAGAGATTTAGAAACTTTTAATTCAAACAATAAACTTTTTAAGAAAGGTTATGCATTAATGCCGATATGCTTTGGCATCTCCTTCACTCACACAATGCTGAATCAGGCAAGTGCACTCGTACACGTCTATTCAGACGGAAGTGTTGGTATTAGCACTGGCGCTATAGAAATGGGACAGGGTGTGAACATGAAAATCCGTCAGATTGCTGCAAACATTTTTAACGTAAACCTTTCAAGGATTAAATCGGAAACTACTAACACAACAAGAAACGCAAACACCTCTGCAACTGCCGCAAGCAGCGGGGCTGATTTAAACGGCAATGCAGCCTCAATTGCATGTAATGCGATTCTTAAAAGACTGATAAATTTCTTTGCTGAAAAAAATAATATTGAAGACATTAACTCAGTTGAAATAAGGAACGAGAAATTATTCGTCAACGGTGCTGATTTTAATTACAGCTGGAATGATTTAGTACTTAATGCTTACCATAACAGAATTAATTTATCTGAACATTCTTTCTATGCAACACCCGATATATATTTCGACACAAAAACCAACAAAGGTAAGCCTTTTGCTTATCACGTTTATGGAACTTCGTTGTTCATTTCTAAAGTGGACTGCCTGCGAGGAACTTATGAAATTGAAAGTGTGAAAATCATTCACGACATCGGGCAGAGTATAAATAAGGTGATTGACAGGTCTCAGGCAGAAGGCGCACTGGTACAGGGCATTGGCTGGGTAACACTTGAGGAAATAATTTATAATTCAGACGGCAGGCTACTGACGGATAATCTCTCAACGTATAAAGTACCTGACATTAATTTTACACCTAAAGATATTGAAATAGAGTTTCTCGAAAACTCTTACAATAAACCGGGTCCGATGAACTCAAAGGCAATCGGAGAACCGCCGTTTATGTATGGAATCGGTGCTTACTTCGCAATTAGGAACGCCGTAGAATCTTTTAACGGCAGGAAAGAAATGAAGTACGAAGCACCATTGACGCCCGAAAGAGTTCTGATGAATTTATACAATAACAAATAACTATGAAGCAGTTAGATTTCTGGAATGAAATAAAGGATAATATAGTAAAGCATAAAAAGCTTTCTCTTGCTACAGTTTTTGACGCAGACCATTCCACTCCTGGCAGGCAGGGTTTCAAAATGTACGTTACCCCCGATGGTACTTTTCGCGGCTCAGTAGGCGGAGGACTTGTTGAAAGCATGGTATCGAACGAATGTAAGGCTAACCTGCTGAACGGAATCTCAAAGAATTACTTTAAAGAATACAAATTGCTTGGCAAAGCAGAAGAAAGCATTGGAATGATATGCAATGGCGTTCAGATAATCGGATATGTTGTGCTTGAAGAAATACACCTGCCTTTAATATCAGCGATAATTGAGAGTATGAAAAAACATAATGAAGGGTATTTGCAGATTACTGAAAATGATTTCAAATACATAGAAGAAAGCATACAAAAGGATTCATTCAGCCGTGAAGAGTTTATCTATTCAGAACGTGTCGGAGTTAAGAACAAAGTTTACATCTTCGGCGGCGGACACGTGGGACTTGCCATCTCGCGCGTAATGTCACAGCTCGATTTTTACGTAATAGTTATTGACAGCCGAAAAGATGTCAACACTCTTGTCGAAAATAATTATGCCGATGAAATAATAATAAAAGATTTCGTTGAAGCTGCAGACGATGTTATAGAAGATAAATTCAGCTACATAATAATCGTTACACCCGGCCACGTTCAGGACAAAGGAGTGCTTAAAGCTGTTCTTAACAAAAACGTAAAATACATCGGTATGATGGGCAGCGCATCAAAAGTTGGAACACTATACAAAGAACTCGTTTCCGAAGGAATTAATCCCAATTATTTATCAAGAGTTCATTCTCCAATTGGTATTAAAATAAAAAGCGAAACCCCCGAAGAAATAGCTATAAGCATTGCCGCAGAAATCATAGGTATTAAGAATGCAATAAAGTAGAAACTCATATTCCATATCCTCTCAGCATAAATGCAGTGCCAGTCTTTAATTTCTTGCCCCGAAAAACTGTCCATCCCCTTTTCTATTGATTTACTACTTTTCTTTCACAACTTTATACTAAGTCAATCGTATTAAACCTATATACTAAATTTAATTAATTTAATACTTATGAGAAAAACAGTATCTTTTACTTTAATCATTATTTTATTTATGGCCATAATTGCAAACTCACAGGTGAGACAAATCCCTGTAAAGGATTTCTTTAAAAATCCTGAAAAAACGGGATACCAGATTTCACCCGACGGAAACTATTTTTCGTATTTAACGTCATGGGAAAACCGCCTGAATGTTTTCATTCAGAAAGTTGGCTCAGATGAAGCGATACGCATTACCTCTGCAACAGAAAGAGATATAACATCTTATTTCTGGAAGGGGAACAATAAAATAATGTACTTGCAGGATAAAGCAGGAGACGAGAACTTCAAGCTTTATTCAGTAAATATAGACGGAAGTAATCTGAAACTTCTTTCACCCGAAGGCAAAGTGAGAACCGAAATCGTTGACGATCTCGAGGAAATAGATGATTATATGCTCGTTTCGATGAACGAAAGAAACCCTCAGGTATTCGATGTTTACAGGATTAACGTAAATACAGGCGAAAAGAAAATGATTGCCGAAAACCCGGGGAACATTATGGGCTGGATAACTGACCACGACGGCAAGCTCAGAGTTGCAACAGCAAGCGACGGAGTAAACAGCGTCCTTATGTACAGGGAAACCGAAGACGCTCCTTTTAAAGAAGTTCTCGTTACTAATTTCAGGGAATCAGTTGAACCTTTATTCTTCTCTTTTGATAATAAATTTCTCTATGCTTCTTCAAACCTCGGCAGGGATAAAAGTGCAATAGTTAAATTCGATATCGCAAATGGAAAAGAAATGGAACTGATGTATGAAAACCCTTATGTAGACGTTAGCGGGCTAAGTTATTCAAAGAAAAGAAAAGTCTTAACAGCCATTTCATATGTTAAGGAAAAGAGAGAAATAAAATATCTTGATGCACAGGCAGAGACAAGATACAACAGGATAAAGAAAGAACTCGGTGATAACGAAGTAGTGATTACAGGCGTTAATAAGAACGAAGATAAGTTCTTAGTCAGAACTTACAGCGACAGATCGCTCGGTTCTTACTACTTCTACGATCAGTCATCCGATAAACTAACTAAGATAGCAGAGGTAAGTCCGTGGATAAACGAAAACGAACTCGCAGTAATGAAACCCGTCAGCTATACATCACGCGACGGCTTAACAATTAACGGATATCTTACTTTACCCGTTGGTGTTGAACCAAAGAATCTGCCGGTTGTGATGAATATACACGGCGGTCCCTGGGCAAGGGATAACTGGGGTTTTAATCCCGAAGTGCAGTTCCTCGCAAACAGAGGATACGCAGTACTTCAGGTTAATTACAGAGGTTCCACTGGTTACGGAAGAAAATTCTGGGAAGCATCGTTTCGTGAATGGGGTAAGAAAATGCAGGATGACGTATCAGACGGAGTCAAATGGTTAATCTCAGAAGGCATTGCAAACCCTAAAAAAGTAGGAATATATGGCGGTAGTTACGGCGGTTACGCAACACTCGCAGGACTCACATTCTCCCCTGAGCTTTATGCTTGCGGAGTTGACTACGTTGGAGTTTCAAACCTCTTCACATTTATGAAAACAATTCCTCCATACTGGGAGCCTTTCAGAAAAATGATGTACGAAATGGTAGGTAATCCGGAAGTTGATAGCGCTCTTTTCGTTGCAGCATCACCTGTATTTCATGCTGATAAAATTGCCGCACCATTATTCGTAGCACAGGGAAAAATGGACCCGAGAGTTAACATAAACGAATCAGACCAGATGGTTGAAGCTATGAAGAAACGCGGAATAGAAGTAGAGTATATGGTAAAAGACAACGAAGGACACGGTTTCCATAATCAGGAAAACCGTTTCGA
>CAIUQV010000086.1 GCA_903901375.1 uncultured Ignavibacteriota bacterium | reverse complement strand
GACGTAAAGATTTTTTCTCACGGGTATGACAGTGAAGATTTCGAAATTGCATTAACGAAGAAACTCCCATTAACAAATAAAATGAGAGTTACTTATTCCGGGAGCTTTTATACAAGAAATCCGAAATTTTATTTTAATGCAATAAGAAAGTTTTTTGACATAAATCCACAGGCAAGAAACAGAGTAGAATTTCTGTTCCTTGGTATTTTTACAAAAGAACTGATGAATTATGCCAAAAATTTAAATATTCTGGAGAGTTTGAATTTACCCGGATACGTTAATCATTTTGAATGTGTTAAGTATTTACTTGCTTCTGATGTTTTGTTCTTATTAATAAGCAGGGGTGAGAATGAAGATGCAGCTATGCCAGGAAAGGTTGGCGAGTATATTGGCAGCAGAAAGAACATAATTGCATGTATACCCGAAGGGGTTACCAAAAAGATTCTGGAGAAGTATAATGCGATTAAGTTTGTGAGTGAAGAAAATCCGGAACTGATAGCAAACACCATCAATGAATATTTTAAGCTATGGGAATCAAATTCAATGCCTGCTGCGAATGAAGAAATGGTTAAAATATATGACAGAAAACTTCTGACTGCTGAACTTGCAAAAGAGTTTAATTATTTACTTGATGTAGACTAATATGAATATTTTAATAGTAGGTAATGGAGGCAGAGAACATACTATTGCATGTAGAATATTCAATTCACCTTCATTTGATAAATCACAATCGAAAATATATTGCACAACAGGTAATCCAGGAATCGACAAAATAGCAGAACCAGTTGATATAAAAGCAGATCAGACAGAGCTTCTTCTGAATTTTGCCTCAGAAAAACACATTGATTTTACAATAGTAGGACCCGAAGTACCCCTTTCCCTTGGAATTGTTGATGCTTTCACGAATAATAATCTTAAAATCTTCGGACCTTCTAAATCAGCTTCAGAAATAGAAACGAGTAAAGTCTTTTCAAAAGATTTCATGGCACGTAATAAAATCCCAACTGCATCCTACAAAGTGTTTGATGATTCCAATTACTCTGAAGTCCACGATTATTTAAACAGTATTAAATTCCCTATTGTAATTAAAGCGGACGGACTAGCAGCAGGAAAAGGGGTTTACATCGCTCATAATATTGAAGATGCTGTATCATTCATAAATGACATTCATGATAATTTAATATTCGGTACTTCCGGTTTAAAATTTGTTATTGAAGAGTTTTTAGAAGGATTTGAAGTTTCAGTATTCGTTATAACAGACGGCACAAATTTCAAAATACTTCCGTATGCTCAGGACTTCAAAAAAATTGGTGAAAATGATACAGGGAAAAATACGGGAGGAATGGGTTCCTTTGCACCGGCAAATTTCTTAGTAGATGACATTACTACTCATAAGATTACAGAGAAAATCATTTTACCAACTCTCAAAAACATGAAGCAGGAAGGCCGAGAGTTTAAAGGTTGTTTATATTGCGGTTTAATGATTGTTAAAAATGGGGATGAATTCGAGCCTTATGTAATTGAATTTAACTGCAGATTCGGCGACCCTGAAACTCAGTCTGTTTTACCTCTTATAAAATCAGATTTTTTACAACTGCTTATTGCATCTGCAGAAAACAAAATTGATGATTACGAACTCGAAGTAAATAATTTATTTTCACTGTGTATAGTTGCAGCTTCGGGAGGGTATCCTGAGAAACACAATACAGGTTATCCCGTTTCGGGCTTAGAAGACATCTGTAATGATTGTATTGTTTTTCATTCAGGTACAAAAAGTCTGGATAATAATGTTATAACTAACGGCGGCAGGGTTTTATCAGTAGTAGGTATCAGCAATAAATCTTTTAAAGATGCACGCGAAATTGCTTATAAGAGTATAAGCAGTATTTCATTCAAGGATATGTACTACAGAAAAGATATAGGAAGCAAACTTATCTAATGAACGTATTAATTACAGGTGGCGCAGGTTTTATCGGTTCAAATATCAGCGATAAATATGCAGATGAAGGTCACAATGTAATAATTGTTGATAATCTTACGAACGGAAATGAAAATAATATAAAATCCTCATACAAATTTTATAACAAAGATATTTATAAAGATGACCTTGAAGATATATTCCAGGAAAATACGATTGATATTGTAAACCATCACGCCGCTCAGATAGATTTAAGATATTCGATTAAAAATCCTTTATTTGATGCCAAGATTAATATAGAAGGATCATTAAAGCTTCTTGATTTATGTATAAAATACAAGGTTAAGAAATTCATATTTGCATCATCGGGCGGTTCAATATATGGTGAGCAAAAAGAATTCCCTGCCTCTGAAGAACACATTATAGCACCTATATCCCCATATGGAATAACAAAATCTGCCATTGAGAATTACATACTCTTTTACAATAAATTCTATGGCTTGAATTATATCATTTTAAGGTACAGTAATGCATATGGTGAAAGACAGGGAAGCAAAGGAGAGGCAGGGGTAATTTCAATTTTTTGCAAAAATGTATTAAGCAATAACCCGCCAGTTATATTCGGAAACGGATTAAACACAAGAGACTTTGTTTATGTACGGGATATTGTGAATGCTAACTTTCTGGCTTTGAGTTACAATCAAAATGATATTTTTAATATTTCTTCAGGAAAAGAAACGAATATAAATAATCTTGCCGATAAAATTGTTGCAAATTTAAAACCTGGTATTGTAATAAAATATGAAAAAGAGATTGAAGGTGAGCAAAGAAGAAGTTTACTATCAAATGAAAAAGCCAAAAGATTATTAAAATGGATACCGCAATATTCTCTGAAAGAAGGATTAGAATTAACCTGTAAATGGTTTAAAGAAAACACGAATTGAAATTGAATGTAGATAAAGAATACATAGATAAATTACTTTCAGGAGATAAAAGAACAATTTCCAGAGCCATATCTGTTGTCGAGAATGAATATGCAGATAAGCTAGAACTGCTCAAGTCTGTGTATAAGCATACCGGCAAAGCATACAAAATAGGAATAACAGGTCCCCCCGGGGCAGGAAAATCCACAATAACGGATTGCATAATCAAAAACCTTACTAAGAAAAATTTTAGAATCGGAGTAATAGCTGTTGACCCGACAAGTCCTTTTACAGGTGGGGCATTACTTGGAGACAGAGTTAGAATGACAGACTCAACCATGTTTGAGAATGTGTTTATAAGGTCTATGGCAACACGTGGTTCTCTTGGAGGTTTAAGCAAGAATGTAAATGACGTATGCAAAATACTTGATGCTTCCGGAAAAGATTTTATAATAATAGAGACTGTAGGTGTCGGACAATCGGAACTGGATATAGCGCAGACGGCAGATACAACTGTTGTTGCACTCGTACCCGAATCGGGAGATTCGGTACAAGCTATGAAGGCCGGACTTATGGAAATAGCCGATGTATTTGCACTTAATAAATCAGACAGACAGGGAGCTGATGAAATTGTAACAAGCCTGAAAAATATTTTGCATTTAAGGATACCTCAGGATGACAATTACGAGATTAAAGTACTAAAAACAATAGCAGTAAAGAATACCGGTATCGAAGAATTAATCGGAGAAATTTTTAATCACAGGGAACATTTAATAAAATCGGGATATCTGGATAGAAAAAGGAAAGAACATTTAGCGAATGAAATTACTGAAATAGTGAATTTAAATTTGCAAAAATCTTTCTGGGATAAAAATAATTCAGATGTATTATTACAGAACATTGACGATATTTACTCAAAGAAAACCGACCCATATACATTCATCAGTTCTTTAACTTCCGGAATAAAACTATAAATTAATTTGAACTTTTACTTTTAAAAATTGTTCTAAAATATTGTGACGCTTATGATGCGTCATTAGGGAAGACAGTTTCAATAATATTTAAAAGTTTTAAATGGGGAAAAATTCTAAAAATTCAAAAATGAATAAAGCCAAACCAAAGAACAACGGGACTTTTTGTACTGAATGCGGTGATGAGCTTCAAGACTTTGCTTTTAACATAAGTTCAAAAGACAAGAATGAGATCAGGCAAAAACATTATAACTGCGTGAAGACAGGAAAGTTTTCGGGAGAGTTTTGTTCTAAGTTATTTATTTCAGATGATAATTTACTTGGGGACTTTTTATCTAACAATGATTGATATAGAAACTCAGATTTGTTTTTATTCCTCAGTTTGTTAATTCCAATTAAACAATAAACCTTAAAGACATTACCAACCTAAATACATCTGTATTTTTCTTTCATTAAGTGCATTTTATTTCCAAACAGTAACATTTCTTATGACTTAAATCATTTGAATTTTTTGTATATATTTCTCACACAAAATCAGCGCGATTGGCGGAACTGGCAGACGCACTAGACTTAGGATCTAGCGAGGCAACTCGTGGGGGTTCGACTCCCTTATCGCGCACTAAAAATATAAAAATGGCAACAAAACCAACTAATACAGCTGCAAATGCACCAAGGTGTTCATTCTGCGGCAGAAATGCAGATAAAGTGACAAATCTTATAAAGGGTCCTGCTGACCGGTTTGGGAAAGCTCCTTTTATATGCGAGATATGTGTTGACGGTGCTGTTCATATAATAAAAATGAACTCAGACCCGACTGTAAACAAAAGCATTGAAAAGTTTAAAGGCAATTTAACTCCATCAAATATCAAGAAATTTCTTGATGAATACGTTATTGGACAAGACAGGGCAAAAAAATCACTTGCAGTAGCTGTATACAACCATTACAAGAGAATAGATTCAATGAGGTCTATCAGTATAGATGATGTTGAACTTGAGAAAAGCAACGTATTAATGCTTGGAACTACAGGTACGGGGAAAACATATCTTGCTCAGACTCTTGCCAAATTACTGAAAGTACCTTTTGCGATTGCTGACGCAACCACATTGACTGAAGCAGGATATGTGGGAGACGATGTGGAATCTATGCTTGTACGACTTCTGCAGAATGCAGATTATAATGTAGCAAATGCCGAAAAAGGAATAATATATATTGATGAGATTGATAAGATTTCAAGAAGAAGTGAAAATGTTTCGATAACACGTGACGTTTCAGGAGAAGGTGTTCAGCAGGCATTATTAAAAATACTTGAAGGTACAGTTGCAACAGTACCCCCAAAAGGAGGGCGTAAACATCCAGAACAACCATTATTAAGTGTTAATACAAAGAACATACTCTTCATATGCGGTGGTGCATTTGACGGTTTGGAAAAAACAATCGAAAGAAGAGTTGCCAAAGGTTCAATTGGTTTTGGTTCTGATGTATACGGCAAAGATGATATTAAGAAGGACGAAATACTTGCTCAAGTAGAACCTGACGACCTGATTAAATTCGGTTTGATTCCTGAAATAGTTGGCAGACTACCTATCGTTACAACACTTGAAAGCCTTGACAGAAAAGCATTATTATCAATACTTACTCAACCGAAAAATGCTTTAATAAAACAATACAAGAAACTATTCCGTCTTGAAGGTGTTGAACTGGAGTTTCATGAAGACGCATTAGTCAGTATTGCCGACATAGCAATTAAAAGAGGTACAGGAGCACGAGCGCTAAGGTCTATTATGGAAAATATTATGGTTGATATTATGTACAAAATCCCATCGAAGGAAAATGTATCTAATTGTATAATAACGAAAGAAGTCGTGCTGGAGAAGAAAGAACCGATTTATTTAAACCCGAACAAAAAAGCATTAGCTTAGAATTTAATCTTTTAAGATACTTCGCTATTTTTCTTTCATTCAATTCTGTTTATATTGCAATCTTACAATAATAAACTTAATAATATTAATTAATTTCTATGGCATTATTAAAATCTAATTTAAAGAAAGAAAAAGCATTTAACGACAGAATATCCTATCATAAGAAACTGTTAAGCGAGTTGGGTACCAAAGCAGAAAATATATCACTCGGCGGAGGTAAAAAAGCCATAGAAAAGCTACATTCTCAGAATAAACTTCACTGCAGAGAAAGAATTAACCTTCTTATTGACAAAGGAACATCGTTCCTGGAAATAGGACAGTTCACTGCTTATGATATGTATAAAGAATACGGCGGTGCTCCTTCTTCAGGTACAATATTTGGGATAGGTAAGATAGAAGGACGTGACTGTGTAATAGTTGCAAATGATGCTACAGTAAAAGCCGGTGCCTGGTTCCCTATCACATGTAAGAAGAACCTACGTGCTCAGGAAATTTCTATGGAAAACAGGCTTCCAATAATTTATTTAGTAGATTCGGCAGGAGTATTTCTTCCATTACAGGATGAGATATTTCCAGATAAAGAACATTTTGGAAGAATATTCCGTAATAATGCGATTATGAGTTCAATGGGGATTCCGCAGATAGCGGCAATTATGGGACCTTGTGTTGCAGGTGGTGCATATCTGCCTATAATGAGTGACGAAACAATAATTGTTGAAGGTACAGGCAGTATATTTCTTGCAGGACCGCATCTTGTGAAAGCAGCAATCGGAGAAGTTACCAATACTGAGGCTCTTGGCGGAGGAGAGGTCTCAACATCTGTATCCGGTATTACAGATGAAAAAGTACCTGATGATAAAACTGCTATTGAAAAAATAAGAAGCTTAGTGAGTAAATTCGGGCATAGTTCATTTGCAGGATTTGACAGAATAAAACCCAAAAAACCTGCTTACGAAATTGAAGAGATTTATGGTGTAATTCCAGAAGACAGTACAAAACCATACAATACTTATGATTTAATTGCGAGGCTAATTGATGACGGCGATTTTGATGAATATAAACCTACTTATGGGCAGACAATAATTACAGGATATGCAAGAATCAACGGATGGGCTGTCGGAATAGTAGCAAATCAGAGAGAAGTTGTAAAGAAAAAGGCTCCAAAGGGAGGAGTTGAAATGCAGTTTGGAGGTGTTATTTATTCTGACTCTGCTGATAAAGCAACTCGATTTATATTAAACTGCAATCAAAGGAAAATACCTTTACTATTCCTGCAGGATGTAACTGGTTTTATGGTTGGCTCACAATCCGAGCACGGAGGAATAATTAAAGATGGTGCAAAAATGGTTAATGCAGTAGCAAATTCAACCGTCCCTAAGATAACAATAATAACAGGAAACAGTTACGGCGCGGGAAATTATGCAATGTGCGGAAAAGCTTACGATCCGAGATTTATTTTTGCATATCCTAATGCAAAGATTGCCGTAATGGGAGGTGCACAGGCATCGAATGTG
>CAIUQV010000085.1 GCA_903901375.1 uncultured Ignavibacteriota bacterium | reverse complement strand
TCGAATATTTTCAAGGTATTTATGCATAAAAATATGATAACATATCTATCGGACTATTTCTTAAGGCATTCCTGTTCAGGATATTTGCATGTAGCAGAATCACTGCAGGAAGCAAAAACCTGTATGGAATGGTCAATAAGCTTCAAATCCTTATCTTTACAGAGTTTAGAAAGGGTCTTTTCGATAGTATTGTTCTCAAACTCAAGTATTTTATTGCAGCTTACGCATATTATGTGATAATGATTACCTCTGCCGTATTTAGTCTCATACCTTGCACGGTCGCCCTTGAAGTTATGTTTGGTAAGTATTTTACAGTCACTCATAAGTTCGAGTGTTGTGTATACAGTAGCGCGGGAGACACGAATAAAATCCTTCTTCATTTTATTGTAAAGCTCGTCTGCATCAAAATGGTTTTCCATGGAAAGCGCAGAATCGAGAATAAGAAATCTCTCGTTAGTTATTCTGTGATTATTCTTTCTGAGATAATCTATAAAACTGTTTTTAATATCGTCTTTTAGCATAAAAAATACCCCGGACAATTTATCATCCGGGGTATAATATACAAATTATAAACTATTTTTATAATTGACTAATGACTTTATCAAGAATTTTCATTCCTTCGTCAATATGTTCTTTTGTAACTGTTAAAGGTGGTCTGAAACGAATACTCTTTGCACCGCAGCCAAGAATAAGCAATCCGTTCTTTACAGATTCATTCATAATCTTATTTCTCATATCAGCATCCTTCGTGTCGAAGGCAGCAAAAAGTCCAAGACCTCTGCAGGAATATACTTTATCGGGATATTTTTCCGAAAGCTGATTCATACCGTCCATTAAGTGTTTACCCATAAGTTCACAGTTCTTTACCAGATTATCTTCTTCAATAACTTCGAGTATTCTCTGGAACCTTACCATATCAACGATGTTGCCTCCCCAGGTGGAATTGATTCTGCCCGGTTTAACGAATACGTTTTCTTCCACTTCGTCAATTCTGTCAGTAGAAAGTATTCCGCAGACCTGTGTTTTCTTTCCGAAAGAAATCAAATCAGGTTTAACGAAATGCTGATGTGCCCACATTTTGCCCGTGAGAGCTATACCTGTCTGAACTTCGTCGAATATAAGAAGTATATCATTCTCATTGCAGATTTGTCTTAACTGCATAAAGAATTCTTTTCTGAACTGATTATCTCCGCCCTCGCCCTGAACAGGTTCGACTATAATTGCTGCGATATCATCTTTGTTATTTGTGATGGCATCTTTTATCTCCTTTATAGACTGCTGTTCTGCTGCAATAACGTTTTTCAGATTTTCTTCATTAAGCGGGAAAGTAATCTTAGGATTAGTTACTCTCGGCCAGTTGAATTTCGGGAAGTAATTAATCTTATTAGGGTCTGTGTTTGTTAATGAAAGAGTATATCCCGAGCGGCCGTGGAATGCTTCTTTGAAGTGAATTATCTGAGTTCCTTTTTCTTCCTTATACCCTTTGGCAAAGTTCTTTCTCACTTTCCAGTCCATTGCAGCTTTAAGAGTATTCTCAACTGCAAGTGCTCCGCCTTCGATGAAGAAAGAGTATTTTAAATAAGACGGTACTGCCACTCTGAAGAAAGTTTCAACGAATGCTGCCTGTTCGTAGGCATAAATATCAGAAAGAGAAGGTTTGTTTAAGGCAATCTCACCAATCTTTTCGATGAATTCCGGATTATTGAGTTTCGGATGATTCATTCCGAGCGGATTTGAAGCAACAAATGTGAAGAAGTCGAGCAGATTCCTTTTACCTTTAGAATCGTAGAGATAGCCGTTTTTAGATTCGTGCAAATCAAGCGTCATATCGAATCCGTCTACAAGCATGTGTTTTCTGAGAGAATCCTGAACTTCTTCAGGGCGTATAAATATTCCTTTTAGCATAGAACTCCTAATTTAAAAATTGAAAAATAAATGAAAGTATGTGTTATTTAATGCTTCCGATAACGAAGCACTTTTCTCTTTTCTTCTTCCAGAAATTGCAAAAACGTTCTGCATCTTTAGAAGGAACGATTGCAATCAGCCCAATACCGAGATTAAAAGTCTTTCTCATATCAGATTCGGGTACGCTGCCTTTTTTCTGAATGATGCTGTAAATAACGGGACGTTTCCATGAATTCCATTCAATGTCGAGAGTTCTGTCTCTGGGAATGACTCTCTTTGTATTACCGACTATTCCTCCGCCTGTTATGTGCGAAAATGAATTAACTTTAAACTTCGAGAGGGAAGTCTGTATGATGTTTAAATATGATTTATGAACTTTCAGTAATTCCGAACCGAGAGTGTTCTTCAGTTCAGGATAGTATTTCTTATAATCCTTTAAGGTGAAAATCTTTCTAACGAGAGAATATCCGTTTGTATGCAGTCCTGTTGACAGAAAGCCGATAAGCACATCACCTTTTTTAACGTTAGCAGAATTAACAATCTTATGTTTATCAACAATTCCCACGATAGTACCTGCAAGGTCGAAATCGTTTTGTGCATAAACTCCCGGCATCTCTGCTGTCTCGCCTCCAATGAGTGACATTGAGTTTCCAAGGCATCCTTTCACAAGTCCTTTAACAACATTAACTGAATTACTCACATTTAATTTACCCATTGCATAGTAATCGAGGAAATATAGTGGGACTGCGCCGCAGACTGCAATATCATTCACACAATGATTAATAAGGTCTTCACCGACAGT
Organism: uncultured Ignavibacteriota bacterium; assembly: GCA_903901375.1. Lineage (GTDB taxonomy): Bacteria > Bacteroidota > Ignavibacteria > Tepidaquicellales > Tepidaquicellaceae > CAIKZJ01. The sequence continues at coordinate 1,234 of CAIUQV010000085.1, read as the reverse complement.
ATCAAACTTATTAAGCATAGCAGCAATTTTAACCTTTGTGCCGACTCCGTCCGTGCTGGATACGAATACAGGTCGTTTAAACTTCTTAAGGTTTATCTCATAAAAAGCTCCGAAATTTCCGATACCCGATAAAACATTCCTGTTAAAAGTCTTCTTTACAAGAGGTTTAATCTTATCAACAAAATCGTCTGCTTTCTGAATATTTACTCCTGAGGATTTGTATGAAGCCATAAACAAAATTAGCATTAAAAAGGGGCTTTTACAATGCTATTTAACGGTATATTGTGAGAGAATAAACAGTTACGAAGGATTAGATTTTCTCTTTATGGAATTTATCAAGTACAACGATAAACTCGGCTTTAGGTTTATCTTCACCAAAGATATTACTTAGTTCATCGAGTATATCCGCAGCTTTTCCTCTGATATGTTTTTCTCCGGAAGTGGAAAGGTCCATTGCAAGAAAAACGTTTCGTTCAGGAATTGCTTCATTTATGTCAGTTATTAAATTCTTAAGGCGGTATGGTGTATCCATTAAAATAACTGGATGTGTGAGGGCTGCGATGCTTTTTAATTCCTTTGTGCGGATTTCTTTTTTCGGGGAAAGGAAACCATAAAAGTAGAAACGGCTTATATCGAATCCTGAAACTGTGAGAGCAGAAAGAACTGAATTTGGTCCGTGAATAAAGTCTATTTCAATATTAAAGTTAATGCACTCATTAACGAGTTTCAGTCCCGGGTCGGCAAATGCCGGAGTGCCGCAATCTGATACGAGTGCCACATTTACGCCGGCAAGCAGCTGTTTGATACATTCCGAAACAGCTTCATCTTCATTGTGTTCGTTGAGAAGATGGAGTTCTTTTTTAATGTTAAAGAACCGCAAGAGTCTTGATGTTTCCTTTGTATCTTCGCATACGAGGTAAGGAGTATCTTCGAGAGTTTTTAAAGCACGGATAGTTATATCATGATAATCACCTATAGGAGTAGTGACGAGTGAAAGTCTTCCTGAAGAAGTCCCGGGTTTTGCAGATTCAGTATTTATTTCGAAATCCATCATCTGGTATTCGCGGAAACTCTTTTTCCTGAACTTCTTATTTCCCTGTGCTGCCATAACCGCCTGTGCCTCTTTCTGTTTCAGAAATATTATCGTCGAATTCAAGTACTGCCTTTTCGTATTTTGCAATAATCAGCTGTGCAATCCTGTCACCGTATTTGATTTCAAAATCTTTGTCACTGT
>CAIUQV010000084.1 GCA_903901375.1 uncultured Ignavibacteriota bacterium | reverse complement strand
GCAAAATCTATGTATCGTTTAGCATTCTCAGTTGTCGCTCCGTGTCTGCCGCTGTTCATTGCCCAGGTAGAAATCCCGAGATGCATTTCCCACCAGATACCAATGTACTTTATCGGTTTAATCCAGGAGACATCTGATATTACTGAAGGTTCATTAAGATTCAGCAGTAAAGACGATTCAATTAGTCCACCTGCACTTGGTGAAACAAACACAACCCGCCATGGAGTGTTAAAAGGAGCAGATGTTTTAACCGCAGTACCGTCTGCCCATGGAACAAGATTAACTTTGAATGTAAGTGAGTCATCATTATTCTGCTTTAATGTCATGCTTGAATAGTCATCTATCGTAGCTTCATGAATGCTGATAAATGTCCCTTTAGGAGTTTGTATTGTGAATGGTGCGGCAACGTGTGAAGCTTCTTTCAGTGGTGTATTAAAGTAAAGCTTCTCAAGTGTATTGTAATCAGCCCATATCCACCAGCAATTATTGTTTTCAGGAAATGAAAAATAACTTTCCTCACTCTTTATTATTATTTCAGGATTATTCTCAGGAAAGCTATACTTGTAAGCAAAACCATCATCATAAGTTCTGAAGCAAATATTTACAAGTCTGTTTTGATTTATATCTTTAAGGTACAATAAAAGTTCATTATAATTGTCTCTGATTGCTGAGTACTGTCCCCATACAGGTTTCCAGGTATCATCATAAGTGACTCTTTCAGTTTTTAATGAATCAAAGAAGCAAAGACTGTCAGAGTTGTTTAATACAAAACCCATCCCGGAATAATTAATTATTGTTTCATCTTTGAATGATGATTTATAAAATATTCTTTTATTCTCAAATTTAATTTCAACGGTCAGTTTTCCGGAAGGGGACAGCACTTTTAATATATTCTCAGCAGGTAAATCACTGAACATTAATAAAATTGCAAAAAGTAGTAAGGTTGTTTTCCTCATTTTTGATTCTCAAGTTCTTCAAAAGATATGTCCATTAATTTATATTCCTGCCATCCGTTATAATCATAATGCCACCATTCACTTCCAATGCAGGTAAACCCAAAATGAGTCATAATGTTTAAAAGTAATTTTCTGTTTGCAATAACTGTATCTGACAGGTTTTGATAATCAATGTGTGCTTTCTCGGTGAAATTATCAAATTCCGTAGGCATTTCCAGCTCCTTTCCCGCTCTCAAATCTACTAATGTTAAATCAATCGCACAACCCCTGTTGTGTCGTGAACCGCTGCGAGGATTAGCAACATAATTTGTGTCAGGATAAACATCGTGAAATTTAAGTGTCGCAGCATATGGCCTGTATGCATCGAATACTTTTATTCCTAAGTTTAGTTTGGATAAAGAATCCTGAACTTTCTTTAATGCTTCGAATACCGGCTTCCTTGCGAATGCTTTAGGGCTTGTATAAATCACTTTACTGGTAAAGTTATTTGCCGTAGCATATCTTATATCAAGTTCTATATTTTTTATCTTTTGCAGGTCTTCCACTTTATTTAATGGATTTACTATAATC
>CAIUQV010000083.1 GCA_903901375.1 uncultured Ignavibacteriota bacterium | reverse complement strand
TTATTAACAGGTTTTACGACGTCAGCAAAGGTGAGATAAAAATTGACGGGATTAACATAAAGGACTTTAAACAGAAAGATTTAAGGAGTAATATAGGAATTGTATTGCAGGACGTGTTTCTGTTTTCGGGTGACATAAGGTATAATATTGATTTAGGTAACAAGGAAATAACAGAAGAGACAATACAGAAGGCAATTGACAACACCGGTCTCAGAAAGTTTATAGACGATTTACCTGACGGCATAAACCACAAGGTAAACGAACGGGGAACAACTTTCTCGGTGGGACAAAGACAATTGATTTCGTTTGCAAGAGCACTTGCGTACAATCCGAGAATACTTGTATTAGATGAAGCAACGTCGAGTGTGGATACTGAGACAGAAATATTAATACAAAGTGCAATACAGAAACTGATTGAAGGAAGGACTTCAATCATTATTGCTCACAGACTTTCAACCATACAGTCCTGTGATAAGATAATCGTTATGCATAAGGGAGAAGTGAAAGAAATGGGAAACCATCAGGAATTATTAAACAAAAAGGGACTGTACTATAAGCTTTATCAGCTTCAGTACAAAGAAGAACTTACAAAGAATAACAATTAATGATTAACAAATTAGTAATAGGAACAAATAATCCAGACAAAGTAATTGAAATCAGGGAAATGCTTAAAGAGACAAACTTTGAAATAAAGACTCTAAAGGATTTGAATGTAAGTATTGAAGTTGAAGAAGACAGGGACACACTTGAAGGTAATGCAATCAAGAAAGCAGAAGAAATGTGGGCAGTAGTAAATTTTCCCTGTACTGCGGACGATACTGGTCTTTTTGTGGATGCACTTGACGGTGCACCAGGTGTGTACGCTGCAAGGTATGCGGGTGAAGATGTAACTTATGAAGATAACAGGAAGAAGTTATTAAAAGAGCTTGACGGCATTCCTGAAGAGAAAAGAAGTGCATTTTTCAGGACAGTAGTTTGTTATTATTATGGAAAAGACAAGTACGAACTTTTTGACGGAATATGCAAAGGAAGAATTCTGACGAATGAAAGAGGTGAAAAGGGTTTTGGGTATGATGCAGTCTTTTTACCTGACGGTTCTGACAGAACATTCGCAGAATTAAGCACTGAAGAGAAAAACCTTATAAGTCACAGGGCAAAAGCATTTAATAAATTCAAAGAATATTTACTGAGCAAACAAAGTTCATAATGAAACATCCGAATGACATAAGTACTATATTTCTTTTTTCCGGTCTGAATGAAAAAGAGACTCTGACAATAAGGGATTTTTCAACTATCAGGACTTATTCGAAAGGTGAAATAATATTCTTTGACACCGAACCGTTTCTTGGGTTTTACGGAATACTGGAAGGACTCGTAAAACTGTACAAAATTTCTGCTGAAGGCAGAGAGCACATACTTCACATTATGTATTCAGGAAGCACATTCGGAGAAGTGCCAATGTTTGAAGAATTTACGGAGAACAGGAAATCTGAGCTTGTGTATCCTGCAAATGCAATGGCACTGGAAGACAATACCACAGTTATCAAAGTACCTGAGAAACCGTTTATGGAACTTATAAAACGCAATCCTGATATAAGCATGAAAATGCTTGCAAGCTTTGCAAAAAGACTGAGGTTTCTGAACAACCACATAGAAAGTGTAACACTAAACGATGTATCAAAAAGACTTTCCAAGTATATACTGATAGAAATAGGAAAGAAAAACGACTCCGGAGGGAAACCTGAATCCGGAGGTATTGACTATATAGAGCTTGATATATCAAAGTATGACCTTGCATCACATCTTGGAACGATAACAGAGACATTATCCAGGGCGTTAAGAAAACTTCAGAGCGATAATTTAATAGAAGTATACGGAAAGAAAATACTTATAAAGAACACAACCGCACTAAAAAACTACACTAAATAATTTTTCCGGATATTTGACTTAAGTCAAACCACCTGCTTTCCAATATATTTAATTTTGTAATAGAGAAATTAAATTAAAGGAAAGCAAAATGAATTTCACAACACAAAACACACTGGCTGAAATAGTAAAAACAGATTTCAGAACTGCCCGCATATTCGAAAACTACAAACTTGATTTCTGCTGTAACGGCAACAGGGC
>CAIUQV010000082.1 GCA_903901375.1 uncultured Ignavibacteriota bacterium | reverse complement strand
ACCGACATAGAAAACTATCCGGGTTTCGAAAACGGAATATCAGGACCAGTTTTAATGGACATAATGAGAAAACAGGCACAGCGTTTCGGTGCAACATCTTACTTTAAAACAATCACAAAGGTTGACTTTTCGTCAAAGCCGCATAAAGTATGGGCAGACGACGGTACTGAATATACTGCCGATACAGTTATCATAGCAACAGGCGCATCTGCAAAGTACCTCGGACTTGAATCAGAAAAGAAATTTATGGGTGCGGGAGTATCTGCCTGTGCAACCTGCGACGGTTTCTTTTTCAGAAACCAGAAAGTGGTTGTAGTAGGCGGCGGCGACACTGCACTGGAGGAAGCAAATTATCTTACAAGACACGCATCTGAAGTTCTGCTCATTCACAGAAGAGATGAATTCAGAGGTTCAAAAATTATGGTTGACCGCACGAAGACAAACCCGAAGATAAAGTTTGCACTTAACTCTGTAATAGAAGAAGTTGTCGGAACAGAAGAAGGCACTAGAAAAGCAGTTACTGGCATTAAGCTTAAAAACGTGAAAACAGGTGAAACCGTACTGCACGAATGCGAAGGTGTGTTTATCGCAATCGGACACCAGCCGAACACACAAATCTTTAACGGCATTCTTGAAATGAACGATGTCGGGTATCTTGAAACAGAAAAGTCATCTTCAAAGACAAAGATAGAAGGTGTCTTTGCCTGCGGTGATGCACAGGACAGTGTTTACCGTCAGGCAATTACAGCCGCAGGAACGGGCTGTATGGCGGCTATCGATGCGGAGCGATATCTGGAATCGATGGAATAAGAAATGTATAAACAGCGCCTTTCTGAAATCAGAAAGGCGTTTTTTTGTAACTTAACACAGAATCTCTATGAGATACATACTTGTTCTGGTTTTATTCTCATTACTGATATGCGGGTGTTCGGAATCCTCAAACCCCGTAAACCCAATACTTATAAATTCTCCCATCTGGCCTATGCCAGGATATAATGCAAGAAACACATCAAGTCCTTATTCTCCTTCAGCAATTATGAAACCGGTATTGAACGGCATTCCCGACTGGTCTTTCACTTTTCCCGCAGGGAATCTCAGCGACGGAAGTCAGTTCTGTGTTGACTCACGCGGTTTTATCTATTTCCTGCATCAGTTAGGAACACTGGGAGCATTGTACAAATTTTCTCCCGACGGTAATGTAGTCTGGAAAAGGGACAGTCTTATGCAGAACAATTTTGCCGCCATAAGTTTAAGCAGAGATGAATCACGAATATACTTTGTTGCTTATAAACCGGGAATAAACGACGCACTGTTCTGTCTCGATTCTGCGGGTAATTACAAATGGCATTTGCCGTCAGCTCTTGTGACAAAGCCAGCAGTCGGAAGTGACGGTACTATTTATTCTTTCTACAATAACGGTCTTGCGGCAATATCTGCGGGAGGAAATATACTCTGGACAAACGCACTGGTCACGGGCAGTTATGCACAGAATTATATTGCACTCGACAGGGACGACAATATTTATACGATAAAATATCCATCCACCTGCGTGAAGGTAAACAAAAGCGGAGCAATCGTCTGGCAGTTCACTGCAGTCAATAATTTCAGCGGACTTGTGATTGACGGTTACGGGAATATTTACTTTTCGGGATATTCAGACAACAGGCTGTATTGCATAAATTCATCGGGTCAGTTAAAATGGACTAAAGAAAACATTAATTCATACTTCTCCCCGGTTATAACTTCTGACAACAGAATTATTGCCGCCACACAGATTTACATTGTTTCCTATGACACTTCAGGAACTGAAAAATGGAGGTGTACGGGGTTTACGAACCAGACTGCCGTAGAAGGTTTACTGCTGGACGGTTCTGATAATGTTTATTATATAGGTAATGCGGGAAGTGAATTATTAGCAGGGTCGGTATCTTCAAACGGTTCAAAGAGGTGGGAAGTGAATACAAGTCTTGGCACCACATTGCCCCCGCCTGTATTATTGCCGCAGGGGAAAATGCTGATAGCTCCGAAAAGAGCCTTTAAAATACAGGCAGTAAATTAGTGAGTTTTATTAATGTTATTTGAGGAAAACGGACTAAACTCAGTTTAAAGGATATTATATTAAGACACGGAAGAATAATTATAATTCCGGCGGGAACACTTTTAAAGTATTGATGTTTAAGAATTGTATAAAAAACCAAAACATACATAAATGAAAAGAGTACTTT
>CAIUQV010000081.1 GCA_903901375.1 uncultured Ignavibacteriota bacterium | reverse complement strand
GTAAGCTTTTTTAATGTCAGCACTGCTCGCTTTTTTATCTACTCCGAGTATTTTATAATAATCTTTATATTCCATATATTTATATTAATCCTTTATCTTTTAAACTACAAAATTTATCCTTCGTGAGAATAATGTGGTCAAGCAATTCAATCCCGAGAATCTTTCCTGAATCTTTTAGTCTTCTGGAAATTCTTATATCTTCTTCCGAAGGACTGACGTCTCCCGAAGGATGATTATGAGATACGATAATACTTGCAGAATGTTTCCTTATTGCACTCTCAAATGTCTCTCTTGGATGAACCAGGCTCGCTGTCAGAGTTCCTTTTGAAATCAGGTCTGCATCTATTATCCTGTTTCTTACGTCAAGATTAAGAACAAAGAAATGTTCTTTTGAAAAATCTTCAATATGATCTCTGATAAATTTTGCCGCAATTTCAGGGTCAGTAATAGACTGTCTTGAAAGCCGGAGGTTTTCGTTATTAACTCTTTCCTTCGAATACCTTTTTGCAAGAGTGATACAGGAAGTAAGTTCAGCTGCCTTAGCCATACCTATGCCTTTAATTTTCATCAAATCCTGCATTGATGCTTCAAACAGGTATTCAAGAGAACGGAACTCGCCTATAATCCTCTTTGATAAATCAAGAACGTTTTCGCCTTTAATGCCAGTACGCAAAAGTATAGCAAGAAGTTCATAATCGCTCATTGCCCTGGTACCCTTTGTGAGCAGCTTCTCACGCGGCCTTTCATTCTTTGGCATATCCTTTACGGCTGAACGTCTAACTTTACTTCCTTCGATAGATAAGATTTTTGCTTCCATAATATGAATAAGTTAATTTAAAATCCGCTTATTCCATAACCCGATTAGAAAAAACTATTTATATCTCTTTGCCGGAAATACTATTTTAAATATTTATCAAGCCATCCGAAAAATGTTCTTTGCCATAATATACCGTTTTGCGGCGATAATACCCAGTGATTTTCTTCGGGCAGCAGCAGCAATCTTGCAGGCACACCAAGTAAAACAGCTGCGTTGAACGCCTGCATTGCCTGTGTGTAAGCAATTCTGTAATCTCTTTCCCCGTGAATCACTAATATTGGCGTATCCCAGTTCTTTACAAATTTATGCGGAGAAATATCATAAGTCTTTTGTGCTACTTTATTGTCTTTATCCCAGAAAGGTCCACCCAAATCCCAGTTTACAAACCACATTTCTTCTGTTTCCAGATACTGACTTTCAAGATTAAACATACCATCGTGTGCTATAAAAGCTTTGAACCTTTTATCATGATTTCCTGCAAGCCAGAAAATCGAAAAACCACCGTAACTCGCACCTACGGCTCCGAGTTTATCTTTATCCACATAAGGCTCTGAGGATATATCATCAATCGCACTTAAATAATCCTTCATATTCTGCCCGCCGTAATCACCGCTAATCTGTTCAAGCCATTCCATTCCGAATGACGGTACACCCCGTCTGTTCGGAGCTATTATAATGTATCCGTTTGCAGCCATCATCTGAAAATTCCATCTGTAGCTCCAGAACTGGTCGACAGTACTCTGAGGTCCACCTTCGCAGAACAGCAGTGTCGGATATTTTTTATTCGGGTCAAAGTTAGGAGGATACACAACCCACGCAAGCATATCCTTATTGTCAGTTGTCTTAACCATTCTTTTCTTAACCTCACCTATCTTCACCTGGTCAAGCATTCCTTTGTTTACAAAACTTATTTCCTTTGCTTCACCGTTTGCAGGATTCACAGAATATATTTCAGTCGGTTTTGACATTGACTGCCTCATAGCGATCAAATTATTTCCCGCCTTAGTTACAGAAATATAATTATGCTGTCCATCTGTTGCTCTTGTGTTCTTCCCTGCAGCTATATCATACCTGTAAATTTCCTGAGTACCTCTCACTCCGCTCGTAAAATATATTTCTTTGCTATCCTTTGTAAATTCGTGATTCTCTGCATACTGGTCTAAATCCTTTGTGCAGTATGTCTTTTCATTAGTTAATAAGTTAAGCATAAACAATCTTGTCTTGTCTGATTCATATCCGTCGCGTTCCATACTCGTCCAGGCAATATACTTTCCGTCGGGAGAAAACACAGGCCCTACGTCATAACCCATCATACCTTCAGAAAGGTTTACAGTCTGCTTCGAACCCAAATCATAAAGGTATACATCAGAGTTAGTCGAAATTGCATATTGTTTACCTCTCATCTTTTTGCTTGTGTATGCAATCTTCTTTGAATCCACACTCCAGTTTATCTGTTCTACTCCGCCAAATGGCTTTACAGGCGTATCCCAGCCTTCACCTTCATTTATATCAAGCCCGTCTTTGATGTATCCGCGGCCGTAATCAGAAATAAAAACATGGCTGTACAATCCGTCTTCCCATTCATCCCAGTGCCTGTACATTAAATCATCTATTATCCTTGCATTGGCTTTAGGTAAATCCGAATATACATCCTGAACATTTTTATCTACTTTTACATCTTTCAGATAAAGCACTTTTGTCATGTCGGGTGAATATTTAAAATCATTCACACCATCGGTAATCTCTGACCTCTGCATTAAATCACTTCCATCCGGGTTCATTTCCCATATCTGCATTGATCCGCTTCTGTTCGAAATGTACCCTATCTTTTTCCCGTCAGGTCTGAACTTCAGCCCGAATTTTGCGTCAGAAGATTCCGTAATTCTTTTCTTATTCGAACCATCGACATTTACACTGTAAAAGTCAGTCTGTCCTTTATTAAGTTTAATATTAAAATATCTTACGGCATATACCACAGTCTGTTCGTCAGGTGAAACCGTAAGTTCGGTTATTCTGCCAAAAGACCAGAGTACTTCCGGTGTCATAATATCAGAACTGAGTTTTTGTTCAGTATTTGATAGAATCGTGGCAAATTTATCCTGTGCCTGAGTCAGGTTAATTATAACAAGGAATAATCCTACAACTGCTAAAAGTAATTTTCTCATTTTCATTTAAATATTAATTGTACTAAAATTAATCAAAATATTGACTCAATAAAATTGATTTTTAAATCAATAGTCTAAATAAGAGGAATTTTTCCAGGTTTACATATTAATACTTTTATTCGATTTTTTCCTTTTAGTATTGATTTATTTACTTTAAATTAAGATAATTAATAAAATCACAGGAGAGTGCATATAGGCATATTGTACAAATTGTACAAAACAAAATTTTTAAAAACATGAAATACATCAAAATTTCGATAATCGTAATTGCATTCCTCGCAATTCTTAATGATTCAGGTTTTTCACAGGGTAACGGAAGTAAATATGCCGGTGAATTTCTTGCCATTGGTGTTGGCGGAAGACCGCTTGGAATGGGTAGTGCCTATGTAGCTCTCGTAAACGACGTAACAGCTGGTTACTGGAATCCTGCTCTTTTGTCTAAACTTGATTATCCGCAGTTTTCATTAATGCACGACGCAAGGTTTGGAAACCTGCTGAACTATAATTACGGAGCAGTTGGAATTCCTATCGGAAAAAATCAGTCACTTGGTTTAAGCGTAATTATTAACGGCATTTCAGACATTCCCGATACAAGGAATGCACTTATTGACCTTAACGGAAACGGACAATTAGACCCGGGTGAAAGACTAGACCCTGACAGAATAACATATTTCAATTCAAACGATTATGCATTCCTTCTAACTTATTCCAAGAAACAAAACGAAAAGTTTTCTTACGGAGCTAACTTCAAAGTTATAAGACGTTCGCTCGCAGAAGAGTCTGCCTGGGGACTTGGTTTCGATTTAGGACTTGCATACAACCCTATTGAAAGGTTAATGCTTGGTGCTAATCTGCAGGATGTAACAACCACATATCTTGCATGGAGCACCGGAAAAAAAGAGAACATATCCCCCACTGCTAAAATCGGTGCGGCATACGTTATCCCGGTTCCTTTCCTGAACGGCACATTCGTTCCGGCAAGTGACCTCGACGTAAGGTTTGAGAACAGAAGAACTGCATCTAATTTCAACGTTGGTGCCGTATCGTTCGATTTTCACGGCGGACTGGAATACAATTATTCAAACCTTTTCAGCATACGCGGAGGTTATAACGAAATCGGAAACCTTACACTTGGAGCAGGAATTAAACTCCCGAAGATTAATATCGACTATTCATTCGCAAAGTTCGATGGCGATGAACAGCTTGGCAATACACATCGTATTTCATTAACTTTCACTCTCGACGAAGATAAGTTTAAACGTAAATAAAAGAATTTATTAATGTATAAAAGAAGCCGTTAATTGTATTAACGGCTTTTTTTGTTCAATGATTGAGTATTGTATTTATCTTAATTTCTATATATAATTATTGAAAGTGTATATTGTCTTTATTTAAATTCTAATATTATGAGACATACAATATTTATATTTTTCGTTTTAACAGCTTCATTCTTAACAACTTCAATTGTATTATCACAAACTAAACAAACTGCATTTAAAGCAAAAGCTGTAGTAACATTGTATGAATATGACAGATATGATGAGAATGGAAATACTTGTTTATCAGTCGAAGCTCCAACAACTGAAATCAGATATGACTGCCCTGTATGCAAAGGTGCAAGAGCTTTAAATATTCAAAGAACAGGTGTACCTGTAAATGTTAAATGCTGGAGATGTAATGGAAAAGGTTATCTTATCTCAAACAGCGGTAATTAAAGCAATTTACGATATATAAAACTTTCAAGATTTCATAGACGAAAACTCTTTCCTGCAATTTAACCATATTTAAGGTTGATTAAATTCTCTTAAAAACAATTATATGTATGAACATTAATTGCTTTAGTTTTGTTGTCAATCATAGAACAACAAAAAGGAGAACAATTGAAAAACAAACACTTTACAAAAAGCGTGTTTACGGCAACGCTTGTCATATCTTTCGTTGCCTTAGTCACAATCATTGCTTATGCATACCCAACAGGTATCACAGGCAGAACACACAAAGGTCCCGATCCGGGATGCACCTGCCACGACCCGAACCCGAGTAATTCGGTTTCAGTTATTATCTCAGGTCCGAATGTTATGCCTCCGGGTGATACGGCAACTTTTACTGTTAAAATTTCCGGCGGACCGCTTGTTAAAGCCGGTACTAACATTGCTGCCGGACACGGGACTTTAGACATTATATCTGGTTCCGGTCTTCAGAAAATGGGAGATGAACTTACACACGTTGAGCCAAAATTACCGCTTAATGATACAGTCAGTTTCAGTTTTCAATATATCGCACCCACAGTTTTAGGGTATGATACTTTATTTGCAAACGGAAACAGCGTTAACTTTGACGGTACAAACGGCGGAGATTTCTGGAACTTTGCATCTGATAAACTTGTGATGATTTCAGTACCCGCAGGAGTTAGAAATAATCAGAACATAATCAAAAGTCTGAAGTTATATCAGAATTATCCGAACCCGTTTAATCCATCCACAAGTATTAAATTCGATGTAGTGAAAGCTGGAGAAGTCAAAATTTCAGTATACGACGCAGCAGGTAAACAAGTGAGGACACTCGTGAACGGAAAATTTCAGCAAGGGACTTATGAAACTTCATTCAACGGTTCTGATTTAAACAGCGGTGTGTATTTCTATAAAATCACTTCAAACGGATTTACAGAAACCAAAAGAATGTTATTAATCAAATAACATTTACGTCTAAACAATTTAAAAAAAGCTGCACCGATAATTCCTGTGCAGCTTTTTTATATTCTGTATTCTGCTTACTTTACTTCAGCAGCAGCATCTTTTTAGACTGCGAATAAACTTCAGATTGTAATGTATAAAAATATACTCCGCTTGTAAGATTTGAAGCCTCCCACTGCACTTCATAAATTCCCGGTTTAAGATAATTACTTATTAAAGTACTAACCTCAACACCTAATGAATTGTAAATTTTCAGAGTTGTAAAGCTGTTTTTCTCACCAGGAATCCCAAACCTTATTTTTGTTGACGGGTTAAAAGGATTCGGATAGTTCTGATGCAGACTGAATGATGATGGTATTTCAGTACCAATAGGCTCTATGTTTATCGATACCGAATCTGTATTTTTATAAACGCATACAGTGTTTGAAAGATTATCCAGTACTACAATATCAATATCATCATCGTTGTCAAAATCCGAACTAACAAGGTTTGTTGAAATTCCAAACTGATTCGGATATGAATAAGAAGCAAAAAGCGGAACTGAACCAGTGTTTATTTTAACATCAATATTCTGTGAATTCTGTAATGCAGTAGCTATATCAATCCTGCCGTCTTTGTTAAAATCGTTCAGCGTAACTCCGTAAGGATATGAACCAAGAGTCGGATAAATGTAATTCGTAAAATTCCCGTTGCCATTGTTCATTAATACAGATAGAGAAGCATTGTACTTGTTCGATACAACAATATCCACATTCCCGTCACCATCAATATCATTACCCGCAATACCGTAAGGTCTGTCAAGTGTTGAAGCACTGTAACTGAATGCAAGATTACCAAGACCGTCATTCAGATAAAACTCTACTCTTGGATTTGAATAATCTATACCAACACCTACATCGTTATCACCGTCATTATCCACATCACCGATATAAATGCACAAAGGCCTTATACCAGTAGTATAAGTGTGCATTAATGTAAAAGTACCATTACCGTTTCCTTTGTAAACTCTGATATCCGGAAAATCCACATCCCAGCTTGCTGTAATTATATCAGGATAAATATCGGAGTCAATGAATCCTATTGCAATATAAGTAGGATGTATACCTGTAAGAAAATACGGCATTGACGTGAATGTTCCGTTCCCGTTATTAAGATAAACTGCAATACCGTTCAGAGACTCAAGTGTAGCTACTATGTCCATATCTCCGTCACAATCCAGGTCACCGCTCACTATTCCCGTCGGGTTAGTAAATCCTGGAATAGTCTGCGTTGTAAAATTCAGTCCTCCCGAATTGTTAAGAATTGAGATACTTCCCGACGCAAAATTAGTCAATGCCACGTCAGGTTTTGCATCATTGTTAAAATCAGCACATGTGCAATAATACGGTCCTGACCCAACAGTTATAGAAGGAGTTTTCTGTACAAACAAACCGTTTCCGCGGAGAACCTGTGCGGTAAACATGAAAGTAAAGATTTTCCCCATGGAGTTGTTTGCACTGTCCTTAATACTATTGCTCAGAATCACGTTAATTATCTCGCCAGGCAAAAAGTTCTTGGAATGTGTAATGGTAAGTTTTCTTTCAGTCTGACTGTAAACAAAACTACATGGGAAGTACCCCTGAATGTTACCGTATAGTTTAATGTTGCCGGAATTTAAACTGGCAGATAACATTTGCCTTGAGAAAGTAATCTGAATACTTGAATTCTTATTGACGTTTAACTGATATTTGGAAGGATTTGTAACCGATACCCAGTTTTGAGCCTGAAGGTTCAAAACTGTACTTAATAAAATTAAAAATGTAATCAGGGATTTCATATTTCCTCCGTTTAATTATATTTAAAAGTTAAATTCCTGTTTAAATTTAACGTAATTACAATTACTTAAAATTGCAATATCAAAATAATACAATAATTAATCAAAAATCCCCAAATACACCTGTAATCAAACAATCCTAATCATAAAAGAAAATCATTTCAGCAAAACCATCTTCTTTGATTCTGTAAAACCTTCTGTTACCAACTTATAGAAATACAATCCACTGGATAACTGTGAGCCATTAAAAGTTACTTCCCATTTTCCGGCTTGATAAAAATTATTTGTTATAATAGCAATTTCTTTTCCTGTAATATTATACAATTTTATTGATATATTACCCGAGACAGGAATTTCAAACTTAATATTAGTAACAGGATTAAAAGGATTCGGATAATTCTGATGCAGATAGTAATTAACAGGCAATACTACCGGCGGATCATCTGGGAAGAAGCCTCCTCCATTTGTGGTTTTAATTATTGCACCATCGGACCCGGCCAGATAACCGGTTTTTAAAGACGTAAAATACATATTCCAGTATTGCTTGTCAGTGTATAATTTCTGTTTCCTCCATGTTTCTCCTCCATCTGTCGTGAATGAAAGAGTTCTATATGTTAGACTATAAGCATACCCAGTAATATTATTAAAAAATTTCAACCCTGTAACATAATTCATATCTTTTAAAGATTTCATTTGCCAGGATATTCCTGAATCTGTTGTTTTCAGTATCATGCTTGTTGAATAATTTGAATCAACCGCTATATATCCAGTATTAGAATCAACAAAATATATTCTGGTAATTTCTCCTGAAACCGGATTTGTTATCTGTTCCCAGTTTACACCTGCATTTGTTGTTTTATACAGATATTTATCACTCCCTCCGATAAAACCTGTATTTTCATTTGCAAAACAGATTGTGTTTAAATGGTATGTTGCTCCTATGTTTTCAATTATCCAATTAATTCCACCGTTTGTTGTGTGCCTGTACAAACCGTACCTACCAACAGTAAAACCTGTATTTTCATTTACGAACTTTACATCATACATATGATTTGTAGCACCTCCCGGCACCTGAGTAATCCAATTTAAACCCTGATTTGTAGTTTTCTTAATTATACCCATATCACCTGTTACGTATCCTGTGTTTTCATTTAAGAAATATAATGCATAGAAAGAATACGGATGAATAGTATCTGCAGAACTTGTCTGAGCATACCAGTTAATTCCTGCATTTGTAGTTTTTAAAATTGTATTTCCTGTACCTGCGGCATAACCTGTATAGTCATTTATGAATTGAATCGCTTCAAGCCCTGTAAGAGTACCTTTAAGATTAATGTTCCAGTTTGCGCCTCCATTTGTGGTTATTCCAACTCCACCCTGCGTAATTCCGCACATAATTGTATTTACATCATAGACATCAAAACTATATTTATCGCCCCTTAAGTTTGAAAATCCAACAGGTGTCCAGGTGTTTCCGCCATTCACTGTTTTTAATAATTGATATGTACTTAACGCAAAACCTGTATCCCGTGTGAGAAATTTTAAATCTAATATATGTGAACTGTTTTCATATACTGAAAACCAGTTAATTCCTGAATTTGTGGTTTTCCATATTTTCCCATTTGAATAAGTTCCCGATAAATAACCTGTATTATTATCAACAAATAATACTCTCCTCATTCCGGGTGTTGATGTAGTTGTCCAGTTTAGACCTCCGTTAGTAGTCTTATATATCAATCCGTCATTTCCGCCATAACTGTTATAAGACGCTATATAACCGCTGCTTTCATCCAAGAAACTCAAATTATTTCTGTCATAACCTGAAGTATAAAAAAGCACCCAGTTTTCTCCACCGTTAGTTGTTTTGTAAATCTTATTAGATGAAGAAGAAAAGCCTGTCTGCATATTTACAAAGTCAATATTATATAAGTCATATAAACCAGTTTTTATTATCTTCCAAGTATTTCCCAAATCGGTTGTTTTATAGATTGTACCTGAATCTGAAACAGCTAATACGAAATTATCTGCATTGACGATAATATTTTTGAAATTAATTCTTTCATCATTAATTAAATTGTTCCACGTATTTCCTCCGTCTATCGATTTTTGCAAAATCCCATAACTACCGCAGGAAAAACAAATTTCACGCGTTATAAACTTTACAGCATTAATCCTCTCTGCTCTTGCAGAAGGATTTTGCCAAATCCAGTTGCTCTGAGATATGAGCAATGCTGAATGATAAATAAATAAAGCCAAAAACATTAATTTTTTCATAATCGTATATAATAATATTACTTAATTAGTAATCCTGACACGCTTCGATATCGAGGATTGATTATAAAGCGCTTCGCATCACTTCAGCAAAACCATACGTTTTGTCTGTGTATACTTTTCTGTCTGTATCGTATAGAAATAAATCCCGCTCGCAAACCTGCTGCCATTGAACGATGCCTGATGCACTCCTGCGTCAAGCCGTTTATTATCAACTATCGTTTCCACCAGCTGTCCGAGTACATTATAAACTTTCATCGTCACGAAAGATTTCTCGGGCAGTGCAAACCTGATGTTAGTCTCAGGATTAAACGGGTTCGGGTAGTTCTGCATCATATCAAATTTATCAGGAATTTCACCCGATATTTCTATAACAGGTACTGTGGGCGATGTTGTTGAAAACTCATAAATCACTCCAGGCCTTGTAACTGTGTAAGGATAAAGCATTAGTGAGTCCCCTTCTGAAAAGTTTGATGTCGGACTTAATAATCGCGGCGACCATACATACATTATATCAAATTGTGACTGCTGCAAAAACAGATTCCTGTTCTTATAAGGTGTCACAATTGATGTATCATAATTTGAATTGAATACATACAATAAGAGTTTTCTTCCAAGTGAATCAGCTCCCGGTGCCCATTGCCCTGTAGATGGCTGTACATCGTTCGATTCCACGAATGCACAGTTCAGCTGTCTCGGCGCAGAACTTGAATCAAGATAATCTGCTTCATACACTTTAAACGGTACCTGCGTCATCCCCTGATAAATGTAATAATTATCACTCACTACAGAAGAATCAAGATATCTGTATGCATACTGTTTATTAGTGTTAGAAAAAACAATTTTAACTTTTCTTAACATTTCAGGAGGAATTGATGAGCGCAGATTTGTAAATGTACCTGCACTTGGATATGATGCAGAAAATGATAATGAATGCCATGGCCTTAACACATCCCTTACATATCTGCTCCCTGTTACATAATTGTTGTATGGCAGATATTCCCATCCTTTATGTCTTGTCTGAATTGAATCCGGCCTTAGCAACGGATCCCTTATCATTCCAAAATTACCAACGAAATTAGGTGATGTCCCGCTGTAACGGATTTTGTCAACCTTTATAAGTATTCCGTCGAATATTCTTGAATCATCGTGAGCTGTTGTATTTATCGGTGATGGATAAAGCCCGGATTTCAATACATCATAACTCACACCATTATTCATTGACCTCAGAATACTGTATGAAGTATCAGTAGCATAAGATATCCTGTACTTTGCATTCAGCACATACTGCTGCCCGACAACCACAGGAGTTACACCAAGGTCTATTCTGTTGTTCTTAATCGTATCTCCGTTGTACAGAGTGAAATTCATATTGCTTGAATAAGGCGCAGGCTGTAAATTGAAAAGAGCAGTTCCTAATGTTGTCCTTATCACTTTAAAACCTCTTCGTATCTTTGTGGATTTACTCACTGCATAAGCTCCCACTATAAACTTATAAGTCTCGCCGTATTGAATCGCAGAGATTCCTCCGTAGTTTCCGGGAAACAAAGTCTGACTTATCTTCACCAGCCTGCTTAATCCGCTGTTAGGAAAATCAGCCGGCATTCCAAGCCCGTATGGCGGAACTATTGGCATCGGCGAATAAAGTTCATTGTTATTGATTATCACGCCCGTAGGCAATGTATCAATAACAACACCTATCGAGTTTCTCTTATCAAAAATCTTTACGAGTTTAATCTGGTTCGGATCAATAGTCGTGGGCCTGCTGAAATCAGGCAAAGCTGTGATAGGAAGGTTCTTATTCACTTCGTATATTTCATATCCTTCAAATTCATATATGTTCGAATCATTCCGCTGATAGAATATTGTATCCCAGTATCTGTATGACTCTGCAGCATCATTCCAGTAAATATTCAAATTGCATGTTGTTGGGTTTATCGGTGTTACACTTTTATTAACAACAGGAACGGGTGGTTTTGGTATTGCATCAAACCCTAAATCATATATTAACTGTGCTGTCCTGCTCAATGACTTTAACTTCGTTACGGAGTTTAAATTACTTGAACCTCTTGCAATTAATTGTGCTACTATGATTGTCTGTGTATCATTCGGTAATACTTTGAAATCAAGCCTTCCTGTACCCATTATAAATCTTCTGTCACCACCTGCAAACCCGGGAACAATTGTTCCAGTCGTATCACCATTACAATTTTGCATTTTACCTTTAGCTTCAGTCCATCCTGCCTGTGTTTCCGGCTCTCCTGGATAACAGAACTTTGTTCTCTTTGGTGGCACTAAAGTAATATCCATATAAGGAGTTCTGTCTTTCTTTAATCCTTGAAGCATATGATATGCAGGAACAGGCTCTCCGTTCGGGTCAGCTTCACAGGGAATAGCAGTACCAGTACCATCTGCGATAGTGTAAGATGTTAACCCAAGAGTATCATTAGTTCCACCTGCATTCTTCTTAACCGCTCCTCTGAAATAATCAATTCCAACAGCTGGAGGTGAAGCTCCATAAGTCGGCGGAGAACCATTGCCGTCCTGATTATCAGAATTGTAGCAATAACCCAGTTTCAAAGTAGTATCACAACCTAAGAAATCATCATTCGCATCACCTAAATCAGGATCAACAACTAATCCCATAAAAGTTGAATCCCATGTTGCACTTCCTTTATTAATAATCTGCCATTTTACAAATTGCACATTCTCAAGTCCTGGTGAAGTATATGCCCACATAGTCCAGGCAATTTCCGCTCTCAGAAAAGGATTCTTTATTCCACCACCAAATCCTTCTCCGGGTGAACGTGCAGATGTATCTGCATCAGTCATCAGTTCAAATATCGTCTGTGCTGCATCCTTCATTCCCGGCACGTCTATTCCCTGGTCGTATACTCCATTGTTGTTCTTGTCAACCCATGGCGCTCCGTAGGGTACCATCTTATACCAGTTCGCATAATCAGGATTGTTCTGTGCATTGTCTCCTAACCTGACCGTGTACATTTTAAAATCTGCATCTGTATAAAACCCGCCGTTCAAAACCCTTCCGGGAGAATATTCACCTTTGTAGGATGCCATTACCTGAGCGTACTGTCCGTTTATCCCGCAGCCAATACACAGACCTGCTGTGAACATTGCCGTTCTGCCGGAACCCTTTGGCCATTCCATACCTGCTGTGTTTCCGCTTGTAGTATTCTGGTCAAAGATACCCGTGTTCTGGAAATATGCAGATATATCATTCGCATTCAGAATTACTCTCTGAAGAATTACTGAATTTGGATTATAAGAACCGGGAGCGATTAGCTTTACCTGCTTCTGTGCTATTGCAGTTGATGCAAGCAGTAAGAAGATAATCAGAAAGAACCTTATGGTTTTCATATAGTGTAATAATTTAATTTAAATAAATTTTACACAAGATTAGTGTCTGTATAGGGGGAATAATATTTACTAATCAAACTAATCTTTACAGATTAATTTCAATATTTTAATTCTAAGATGCAAGTAATTTTTTTATCGCATCCTATACCCCAATAAAAAACGACCTGTTCAGGTCGTCTTTTGATTATAATATATTTAAGCTATAGTTTACACAAAATCACCAAATGAAGTAGGCTTCAATTCTGTAAGAGCAATCTTACCCTGTTCTTCATTAGGCGGCATTCCGTGCCATCTGTAGTCATCTTCCATAAACGAGACTCCGCGTCCCATCTTTGTATTCGCGATTATCACAACGGGTTTTCCTTTAAAGTTCTTTGCCTTGTTCATTGTGTCGAGAATATCCTGCATATTATGTCCATCCATTTCCATCACTTCCCAGTTGAATGCTTTAAATTTATCAGCCATCGGGTCAAGGTTCATAACCTTCTGAACCCTGTTATCAATCTGACAGTCGTTTTTATCAACTATCATTATTAAGTTATCAGTCTTGTGATGTGCTGCTGTCATTACTGCTTCCCAGATTTGCCCTTCCTGAAGCTCACCGTCACCGTTTATGCAGATTACATTATTTGGTTTCTTATCGAGTTTTAATGCTAATGCAGTACCGACTGCAATCGAAAGTCCCTGTCCGAGCGAACCCGATGCAAGTTCTACTCCCGGTACTCCGTGTGTCTTGTACGGTGCAGGATGTCCCTGAAGCCTGCCGTTAACTTTTCTTAATGTCTTAAGTTCTTCTATCGGAATATATCCCCTGCGTGCAAGTGTCGCATACCACACTGGTGCAATATGCCCGATTGATAAATAAACATAGTCTCTGTCGTCAGCATATGGATTCTCATTATCAACGTTTAAGAGTTTAAAATACAGCGCTGTAAATATATCAGCAGTCCCGAGCGGACCTCCAGAATGCCCTGTCTTTGCTATCAAAAGCATATTAATTATATCACGCCTTATCTGACGTGCCATTTCATTAAGTTCATCTATCGTACCTAACTGTGGATTTTTACTCATTATTTAAGTTTATTTTTGGTTTTGAATTATTATATGTTTAAACAATTATTCACGAAATAAATTCATTCAAATATTGCTAAATCAGTTTTCACATTCAACCCGCTTTGCGGGTTGTAACTTGATATCTTATCTACCCGGGGCTTTGCCCCGGGTTATTCACATTCAACCCGCGTTGCGGGTAGAAAAATTCAAATACAAACAATGGGACATTTATAATTTTTAAATTACTATATGACACAACCCCGCAAGGGGTTGAATTTTAATAACCGTGGGTAAATATCACATGCTCTTTTGCGATATTT